>NZ_JADQBD010000077.1:0-12603 GCF_017808115.1 Chryseobacterium sp. RR2-3-20
TCTACAAGCTAAATCGAAGATATTTTGGAGATAGCCTCTTTGAAAGGCTTATTATTGCTAACATTACAGGGTTATGATTAAAAACGGATAATCAAAAATTTTTATGTTGAGCTTTAGCCTCATGGTATTTGCTCTACAACAATGCAGCAGTTCTGATCTAATTACTTCTGATCAGGAGGATATGACACCCGCCAGCATCATGACTGAGAAAAGAATAAATGACAGTACGCAACACCATACACTCTATCCTGATCCTCCTATTAAAGACGGACATGACTGGAAAATTCCTCACCAATAAAATAAAAAGCAGATGAAGCCCCATACCACAGTAAGCACAACAGGGCAACCATGTCCTACCAGCGGTCTCTGGCAAAGTATGGGGCATTTTAAAACCACTGTTCCTGTAAAGAGTGGAAAGGAAATGCCAAGCTATTGCGGAAGCATTGTGGAATGGATTCTACTTCTTCCCGATCGGCCCCAACATTCAAAAAAAAGTAAACTATGAAAACATTCAGTGCCTACTTCAAGCGATCAGCTGTCTACTTTTTCATCCTGCTGTTTTGCTATGCCGCCATCAGCAAAACCCTGGATTTTGAAAACTTTCAGGTTCAAATTGGACAATCGCCTCTATTGAGTGCTTATGCGGGATTGATTTCATATTTGGTCATTGCAATTGAGATGGTGACTGTGTTGTGTCTGAGTTTTCAAAGAACAAGACTTTTTGGATTATACGCCGCCACTTCTTTGATGTCTGCTTTTACCATCTACATCTATCTTATTCTCCACTACAGTGATTTTGTGCCTTGTTCCTGCGGAGGAATACTTGAAAAAATGGGATGGACAGAACATTTGATTTTTAATATTGTTTGTTTAGTTTTTGGGGGCATCGCTGTATGGATTGATGAGCAAGAAAATAATCGTCCGAAAAGAAGAACTGCAATTCTTTTAGCGCTCTCCAATTTTATCAGTTGTATTGTCATCATCCTATTATTTGTAAGCTCAGAATATATTATCAAAAAAGAAAACAATTTTACAAGAAGGTTTTTGCAGCATCCTATTGAGGAAAAGCAAAGAATCAAATTAAGGTATGATCAATATTACATCGCCGGAACGGATCACCAAGTCATCTACCTTGGATCATTAAAGTATCCACAGAAAATGATTTTGGTTAATACCCAAACAGGTAAAATTGACTCAATGACCATTAAACCTGAATCTTTAGACTTTCCCTTCAAAAAATTAAAACTTCAGGTTAAAAACTGTTTTTATTATCTCTCTGATGGAACCGTACCCGTCATATTTCGTGGAACAGTCGGAAATCCCAATGCAAAAATCATAAGTTACAAAGACGCGTATTTCAGTCAGATTGAACCGGCAGACTCAATGCAGTTTGTTATCAGAACCCACAATAGCATAACCCAACACCTTACGCTTGGCACCCTTGATTTAGCAGAGAAAAACAAGGTTGTATTGAATAATAAACTGCTGACTAAACAAACAGATGGTGTTTTTGATAGTGACGGAAAATTGATTTCAGTGAATAACTCATCACAGTTCGCTTATTTATATTCTTACAGAAACAGGTTTCTTATTATGAACCGTGATGCTACAAAAGGACAGGAATTTAAAACGATAGATACCGTAAACAATGCTTCCATCAAATCAAAATCTTTGTCAACGGGTCTTCACAAAATGACTGTCCCACCTTTGGTTGTCAATCAAGATATGGCAGTACACAAAAATATTGTTATGATCCAATCTAAACTAAAAGCTAAAAATGAACCTCAAAGTTCCTCACTAACGACAGCCGTTATTGATGTTTATAACATTGACAACTCGGAGTATGTAGGAAGTTTTTATATCTACCACAACGGTAAACATAGACTTACTGATTTCATTACTACTGAAACATCATTATATGCTTTGATCGGAAACGAATTGGTTGGTTATAATTATCAGTCATCAATAAAAAAATATTTTAAAAAGGGGGAAGCCGAAAACCTGATCCAAGAGTAGGCAACAAAATCCATATTTATTATGAAAAACATTTTTTTCTCTGCTTTGGTGGTACTAATTGGCACAGGAGCAGCGTTTGCTACACAAAAAGCAAACAACAGCAAAAGTAAAAGTACGATTGTAAAAGGTTATCACTTTGACAACGCACAGAATCTTTGTATTGAAACTGAACAGGACTGCAGTACAGTCTTTGACGAAAACATGTGTACCTGGGGAGTTTCCGGTCCTCAATTAAGAGAGATTGGACCAACAGGTTGTGCAGAACCACTATACAGAGTTCCTGAAAATTAATTATCTAAAAATGGAGGACACTGGAAAGTGTCCTCTTTATTTTGAAATCATTTATCATCAAGAGTATGGATGAAGTTCGTTTTTATATATTCTCATATTTCTGTAGTCATTTTAAAATTAATGATGTTACTGCCTAATAGTATTTTTAATCTGCCGATCAATCCATTCCACCTCTTTTTTACCCTTTAAAAAGTAACCCCACCACTCCATCGTTTTTTGCCGAAGATCTCTGCTTTCATCTGATAACTTTTCCAGCGTATGTCCTCCTTTCGGGTAAAACAGTGCCACGACACTCTTATTAAAACGTTTGAGACCCATATAGAATTCCATGGTATGATCCCAGACAACATTCTTATCGTTTTTTCCTGTCCATAAAAGAATGGGAGCATTGACTCCATCCACATAATGTATCGGGTTATTATTAAAGTACATCTCTTTATTTTCTGCGAATGATTGCCGAAATGAATACTGTCCGTTTTCAAACTGCCAGGTCATCGGAAGATAATTCTGATCACTGAATGAGAAGTAAGTTCTTATAATATCGCTGTGGGCAGAACCTGAGAGATAAGCTGCAAAACGGTTGGATTGCGTAGCTATAAAATTTGTTTCGTAGCCTCCCATCGAATGCCCCGTCAATCCTATTTTCTGCGGATCAATATCGGGATGACTGCTTACTGCATCCAATGCGGCATTAACACAGTCCAGTGCTGAGATACCAGCCCCTCTCCTATCAAAAACCACATCCGGCAGGTAGACAAAATATCCCCTTTCAAGCAGACCATCAAAATCAAAACCTACAGTACTGCTTGTATACTGATAACGATTTGCCTCGTTACTCTGCACCTGATAAATACTGACAATCATCGGATATTTTTCACCAGGTTGATAGTATCTGGGATAATATAATAATCCTTTCAGTTTTACCTTTTTACTATTGGTAAAAATAACAATATCCCTTTTCAGACTTAATGCAGATACATCTATCCGAGCATTACCTATTGTCTTTTTATGAACTGCTTTCTCAACAGTGACAAGCCGTGTGGGCAGATTAAAGTTTTCTTCTAAACAATATGCTGTTTTCAGAGCCTGAATGTATTTAAGTTCTGAGATGTGATGAGCTACAGGCTCTAGAATTTCCACAAAGCTATCCTTACCTTTCTGAGGATTATAGTAAAGATAGGAGTTCATATTGACCGAGTCCTGAAGTTTTACCAAAAGTTCATTATTTTGATTCAATCGGGTTGACTTAATGTGAAACAGACCGTTAAACATTGTTGTTTTGGAAGGACTTAATGTTACCCTTGTATTCTCTGTTCCTGGAACAATCTTATACTGATAACGATTAAGATCATAAGAATACATTCCGTTTCTGCTCTCAAAGTAAACTTTACCCCAATTTTCATCAAATACAGGTTTTTCCAATCCGTCAACATCTATCGTTTGCAGTTTTTGTGACTTAAAGGTAAACAGTTCCCACCGCTGTATTTTAAAGTTAAAACTCAGCAGCTCATTTCCCGATGGCGCTATGACGATTTCTCTGGAATGCTTAAAAACTTCTTTTGTTTCTTTGCTTGCAAGGTGGTAGAGATTAACCGTAAGCATAGGCACTCGGGTTTCATTGCTGAAATTTTTAAAAGCATCAAATGCTAAAACATAATCTCTCCTGTTGGTTGGAGCAAAACCCGGAAAACGCTCGTCTGAAATTTTTTGTGGTTTTGAGTTATTCTTAAACCATAAATAGTACTGATGCGTTTCCTCATATCCCAATCCTTTGGTCTTAAAATCACCGTCATTGCCATACCAGATTTCGGGAATTGACTTTTTACTGAAAGCCTTGAGCCGAACATCAATCCAAAGGTCACCTTCTGTACCGGTTTCTTTGAACTCTGCACGCTGAAATTCTTTGATACCTGATGCAGTAAAGGTTTTTGATATTCCGGTCACTGTATTTACTGCGGACAGCTGTATTATAGATTTGATTTCATCTGCCTCTGTTATCACCATATATTTTCCTGAATCGGTAAGATGACTTCTTTTTATCCTGTTAGATGTTGAATATACCTCTTTTCCTGCCTTATCTGAAAACAGATAGATATAAGACCTGCTTCCTTTCTGAGAGATGGCATACAGTGTTTTCTGTTTGTCTGACTGTATGCTTTCAATTCCTGACACAGTGTTTTGTAACTGTCCATCGGCGTTATACTTTGACAACTGTCCATCTTTTTTCAGTACAAAAAAAGATTGCGTCTCTTCCAAAACTGCTGACTGCTTTACATTCGTAAACTCAATATCTTTTTTCCTTTTCAGGTCAGTCCAATGAGCTCTGCCGCTTCCCGATGTGAATAATACATTATTTCCTAAAAAGCAATAATTTTCATTCATCCTGATGAACTGTTTTACAGGCACATTGGGTTTTTTGCGATCAAATACGACCAATGTATCATTTGAGGCATCATAAACTGCCGACCATCTTCCGTTATCTGAAACCAAAAGATTAGTTAAGGTATAACGCAGCTTCCTTTGATCAGCGGAATCCAGAACTTCCTTATGGCCGCCTGATTTAGCAGATAAAGCGTATGGCAACAGAACCAGCAGACAGAGCAAGAGCCCGTTTGTTCTGCAATTAATAGCCATCATTCTGCGGATTTAATTGAGTATTCAATAACAGTTCTTTCTGGGGAACCGGCCAAAGACTGTGGTACGGTTTCCAGTTCGGTTTAGCAGCTGTCAATTGGTTAAGCTTCTGATGTCTTTTCAGGTCAAAGAAACGATGTCCTGTTTCCGTAAAGAATTCTTTTCTGCTTTCAAGAAGAATTTCATCTAACAATGCTGTCTGACTGATTGAAGTTGGAAGCTGTGAAATTCCCGCACGGTTTTTAATAACGTTAACCAACGGAACAGCTTCTATGATCTTACCTTGTCTTGCCAACGCTTCGGCAAGCATCAGATTCACTTCTTCTAATCTAAAGACAATGGAATACTCATTGGTATTGTTGCTGGTATTTTTATATTTATTGGGTCTGTACCAGGTATTGCTTCCCACCGTCACTGCTGAAATCCAATATTGTTTTCTTTTATCATCTGCGGTAAAAGTATTGATCAGACGGGTCGTCAATGCAACCGTTGGTGGTGCCGAATTGGCAAAATAATAGCTGAGTACTTCCTTAGTGGCTTCTCCCGTATTTCGGGGTTTAAGCTGCCAAATAATGTGGGTTCCGGATTTATCAAATACTTTGGTCAGGTCATTCTGAAACTGGTACTGTGGGCTTGATCTGATCTCCTTGTAAAGCACTTCAGCTTCACTGTATTTTTTCTGAAGCATATAGGTATTGGCTAGAATCAGCTGTGCTGCTTTTTTATTGGGGAATATTCTTTCCGTACTCCTGTACGTATCACTGATCATCGGCAACACTTCATTCAAATCCATGGTAATTCTCATGAGAACTTCGTCAGCAGATGTTTTTTTAATGGTCTGATTGATCATGTAATTGGTAGTCACCGGATAGGGAATATCGCCATAGATTTGCTGTAGATAAAGAAACAGCAGAGACCTGACAATAACTGCTTCCGCTTTTATTCTCTGTCTGTCTGAGGATGGAAGTGATACTGAGTTTTCTACGCCTTCAATGACAGCATTGGCAAAGTAAATTTTTTGATAAGCATTCGCCCAATAGGTGTAAACGGTTGGATTGGAATCAATTAAGGTGTTTCCATACATTTCAAGGAAACCGCTGCTTGTGGTGGTTCCGTAGAAATCAAGGTCATCTGTATAGACTCCGAGATTTCTTCCCGTTTGATTTCCTGCAAGCGGTGAGTTGTCCCACAATCCTGAATACAGACCGGCCAATGCGGCATTGGCAGTCTGTACGGTTTCAAAAACCTGTTCTGTTGTCATTTGGTTAGCAGGAGGTTCCGCTTCCAGCATTCGTTCGCATGATACCGCTGTTCCTAAAATAAACAGGATGATTATTGTTATGTTATAATATAATGTTTTCATTTTTTTTAATTAGGGTTTTGTTAATTGATAGGCATCAGAATCCAAGCTGCAATCCCAACGAATAGGTTCTGAGCGGAGGAAGGAAAGAGCCTGCTCCTGTTTCAGGGTCGATCCCGAAATAGTTGGTTAAGGTCAACAGATTTTGCCCCTGAAAATAAATCCTGGCGTCCTTTACAATAGTTTGGCTGCCTAATGGTATCTGAAATCCGATCTGCAGGTTTTTAAGCCTGATGAATGAGGCATCGGAGTAAGCAGCATCACTGCCCTGAAAGAGAGCATGCTGAGCATTTCCTGTTGATTGGTAAGGCATATACAAACCGTTAGGGTTCTGTGGTGACCATACATTCAAAGCTTCTACCGGTAAATTGTTCATCGTTCCCGGAGAGGTCATTACTGCATTGTAGTTTCTGCTTTTCTGCCTGACCAACTGAAACAGAAAAGACAGGTTAAAGTTTTTATATTTAAACTGATTATTCCAGCCCCCGAAATAGCGGATTCCGATATTCTCTATAACCTGACGGTCATCAGGTGAACTGATTCTGCCGTCTCCATTAAAGTCTGTAAACCGATATTGTCCTATAGCAGGGTTGATTCCTTCCAATTGGTAGACTCTTACCATATTCACAGGCTGGCCGATGATGTAGGTATTGGCATAGGAAGATCCTTCCAGTCCGGGAAAGCTGATGAGTTTGTTTCGCGGGATACTCACGTTGATGCCTGTTTCCCAGCGGAAGTTTCCCCTATTGAAAGGCTTTCCGTTGAGCTCCAGCTCCCATCCTGTATTTTGAACGACTGCATCGAGATTGGCATTCACGGAGCTGAATCCTGTTACCGCAGAAAGCTGATAGCCGACAAGCTGATTGGCAGAGCGGTTTCGGTAATATGCTGCGGTAGCGTTTAAGCGGTTGTTGAAAAAGCCTAAGTCTAAAGCGAGCTCCAATTTGGTGGTTTTTTCCCAGCTGAAATTCGGGTTATACAGTCGTGAAGGAATGAGCCCCGTTACACCGTTGTAAATGGAATTGGCACTCACTGTATAGCTATTCAGAAACTGGAAGTCCCCGATATTGTCACTTCCCGAAGTTCCGAAACTCCCTCTCAGTTTACCTAGGCTCAGCCAGCTCAGGTCTTTGAGTTTATTTTCTTCCGAGAATAGCCATGCTGCACCCACAGCTCCGAAGCTCGCAAACCTGTTATTGGGTCCGAAGCGGCTGCTGCCGTCTCTCCTTCCCGTAATATTCAGGATATACTTTTTGTTCAGCTGGTAGTTGATTCTTCCGAACAGTGCTCCATATCGGTAATCTGTTGTTATATGATCGCCCACTACCCTTACCTGCGCAGCAGCAATATTCTGTAAAAAGGCATTGCTCTCAAAACCTGATCCCCGCAGTGAGCCTTGGGTTGTTTCATCAGACTGATAAGTCATTCCCGCCAGCACATCAAATTTGTGGATTCCTTTCTGATAGTTCCAGTTCAGCTGAGGCTCGATGATGTATGAAAATTTTTTCTGATTAAAGGTATTGGAACTTGAATAAAAGCTCGACTGTCCTGTTACATACGAAGGATTGTTGATCGTATTGGGGCGGATGGACCATTCTTCAAAAGCCTGATAATTAATACCGCCGTTGACCCTTACCCTGAAGTTTTTCAGCAGGTCATATTCTGTATTGAAATTGGTGATGAACTGAAGATTATCATTGGAATAGGTAGCATTATATGCTGCTGCAGGATTGGTAAAGGTGTTGTTCTCCCAGTTCAGACTGCCGTCTTCCTTATACAGCGCCGGAGCATTGGGCGACAGCAGGTAGGCAGCTCTCGTTATATCTTCCACAATGACGTTATTGTGCTGAGTGGAAAAAAGATTGGATACGCTTAACCTGAAATGCTTGTCTTTGGAACGGTGGCTGAGGTTGGAGGAGATATTGTTGGTTTTGTACTGATAGTCCTGTGTGTACACCGTAGTTTGTTCCTGATGACCGAGACTTACTAAAAAAGTTGTTGTATCGTTACCGCCACCTAGTGAAATCTGGGTATTGCCGGCAGCTGCCCTGTTTCCTATCAAAGTTTTGCGCCAGTCTGTATAGCGGTTTTCATTCCATGTTCCGTTGACATCATACGCTGTTGCAGGGTATACTGTTACTCCTGAATTGGCAAATGCCTGTTTTCGCATGGCAATATATTGCTCTGTATTCATCATCTCAAGATTGGATAAGGCATGGCTGATCGAATACTGAGTATTGAACGTAAGGTTCAGTTTTCCTGATTTTCCTTTTTTGGTAGTGATGAGCACTACTCCATTAGCTCCCCTTGAACCGTAGATCGCCGTAGCATCCGCGTCTTTTAAAATCTCAATGCTTTCGATATCCTGAGGGGGAATACTGTTTAAGGGATTGATGTTTCCTAAAGGGATGGCACTTCCTGAAAACTGGGTGGTCATGTCGTTACCTATCGGGACACCATCTACGATATATAAAGGCTGATTGCCGTCTGTTCCGCTGTTGGATAATGTTCGTAAGGAGTTTTGCCCACGGATTCTGATTTGGTAACCTCCACCCGGAGTTCCTCCGTTTTGGGTAATGCTCACGCCTGCCATTCTTCCCTGTACCGCAGAAAGCACATTCGTCACAGGCTGATTTTCTAGGTCTTTTGCAGAGACTTTAGCAATGCTACCGGTTCTTTCTTTGTCTTTAACCTTATAGTAGCCGGCGTTGACCACCACTTCTTCGATGTTTTTGAAGTTGGACCTGAGATGTATGTTGAGCACGGAGGCTGCACCTGCTGTTTTCCGCTGTTCTGTGTAATCGGGATGGCGGAAAACCAGTATCGGATTATTTCCTGACACCTGAAGAATGTAGTTCCCTTTCTCATTGGTAACGGCTGTTTCACTGCTGTTTTCCTGAGAGACAGTAACGCCTGAAAGCGGTTTATTCTCTGCTGTTACCGTTCCTGATACGGTTTTGGTTTGTGCTTTCAGTGAACTGCATATTACAGTCAGCATCAAAGCACAGCCCATGCTTCCTATATTGTTATAGGATTTTTTCATAGTTTTGTAATGGTTTTTAATTATGTTAATTACTACCTGCTCTTTCCGACGGTCGCCAAACTTAGGGAAAGGGCTTTTCTTTTTTCTAGTTCTTTTGACTCTTTACAATCGTGGAACTACTGCGTTAGGTTGTCTTGAAACAAAAGATCAAGACCCAAAAACTTTTACGCTACAAAGTTTAAAGTTTTCTCAGTTCTTTTGTCTTGAAACAAAAGAACCAAAAGTTCAAGACCTGGAAACTCCGGCTAAAAATTCAAATTGAATCCTAAAATTCCCAAAACTTGCGCGAATACAAAAGCCTATCTTCATTCATAATTTGGGTCGCGCTTCGAACAATGGGAATTTTTTAACGGATTAAATTTTAATTTTCTTTACGCCTTCATTTCCTATGTCATTTTTTTCGATTTGTCATTCTATAAGTATTGGTTTTTTTACTATTGGTTTTTAATGGTTTTTAATTATGTTAATTACTATCTGCTCTTTCCTGATGTTTTTGTCGACTTATATTTTTTCTCTAGTTCTTTTCACTCCATAAAGTCATCGAATCCAAAGGTTTGGCTTAGACCAGAAATTACAAAAGTATCAAGACTCCAAAACTTTTACGCAACAAATTGAGTCCTGCTGAAAAGTTTAAAGTTTTCTCAGTTCTTTTGTCTTGAAACAAAAGAATCAAAAGTTCAAGACCTGGAAACTCCGGCTAAAATTTGTTTCTCCTCGCTAAAAATTCTAAACTCGCGTGAAAGCGAATTTTAAGCTTCGGCTCTGTTATTTGACCACGCTTCGAACAGAAGATTTTTTTTATTATTCTTTTGTCTTGAAACAAAAGAATCAAAAGTTCAAGACCTGGAAACTCCGGCTAAAAATTCAAATTGAATCCTAAAATTCCCAAAACTTGCGCGAATACAAAAGCTTATCTTCATTCATAATTTGGGTCGCGCTTCGAACAATGGGAATTTTTTAACGGATTAAATTTTAATTTTCTTTACGCCTTCATTTCCTATGTCATTTTTTTCGATTTGTCATTCTATAAGTATTGGTTTTCAATGGTTTTTAATTATGTTAATTACTATCTGCTCTTTCCTGATGTTTTTGTCGACTTATATTTTTTCTCTAGTTCTTTTCACTCCATAAAGTCATCGAATCCAAACAAATTGAGCCCTGCTGAAATGTTTAAAGTTTTCTCAGTTCTTTTGTCTTGAAACAAAAGAACCAAAAGTTCAAGACCTGGAAACTTCGGCTAAAATTTGTTTCTACTCGCTAAAAATTCTAAACTCGCGTGAAAACCAATTTTAAGCTTCGGTTCTATTATTTGAACACGCTTCGAACAGAAGAATTTTTTTAACGCTCGCAAAATCAATTTTCTTTACGCCTTCATTTCCTATGTCATTTTTTTTCGATTTGTTATTGTACAAATATTGGTTTTCTTTTCACATTGGTTTATTTAAATTTTTTTTACTTTTTTATACGCTGTGTTTGTCATGTTTGTCATGTTGTAAGCATCTTCATAATAGTATTTATTGACGCTTAGCAACGAGACAGTGCCAATCTTATATGTTTCATTTTTATACTTTTTTGTATTTAATATTAGTCCATATTTCATGTCTTTGAAAACAAAACCTTCTCAGTGCCTTTTGGGTAAAGATTATTTTTCAGGTTGCCGTAAGGCACCGGAAAGCATTAATTGATATGAATGAAAATGTGTCCCGTGTAAGCTTTTAAGGCCGCAATAGGTTGTACCTTCCTATTGTATCGTGTAGTCTGATACTATATTTTAGGAAGCGGGCTTAGATTGTGATGTAGAGATAAGGCGAACAGCATTGAAAAAGACGGCATGGGTACTCTACATTATCAGCCATTGAGGTACTGGTATACCGTGGAACAGATAAGGTATAGAGACCCACGCCTAGGTCGTGAGCCGCTTACTTATCCTCTCGTTCCTAAAAATTACCAGTTTCCAACGGCGAGATTCTAAGCAATAGCTTCTATCATTCTTTGAAGTATCGCAAAGTTACATTTATTGTAACCTATTTACAAATATAATAATATTTTCTTATTGCGCACAGAAAACCGCATTATTTTTTTACCCTTTCTTTTAATTTGTTCTAATGGATGACGAAAAAGACGTAATTATTGCTATTTGCAAATACATTTATCTTAACTGGATTTCAAAGGCGGAATCACAGAGAGATTTTGCTTCAAAATGTGGTGTCGAAGAAAGTACTGTAAGAAGAATTAAAAATATTGCATTAGGAACATCTAAGACTGATTACAATATGTCTTTAAAAACTTTGATTAAAATTTGTCAAAAAAAGCAAATAACTTTAGAAGACTTTTTCAGAAATATAAATAGATAAAATCCTAATTAATAGTTAGAATTTTTATTTTATTTACCAATTGTTTGTAACAACGCTACGAAAATTATTGAAAACTTTATATGTTTCCGCAAGCTTCTGTTTAAAAAAGATCATCTTCGTGTCATCATAAGTCTTTTGATTTTGAAGTTTTTATTTATCAACAATTCTAAATTTGCTATAGTAAAAGCAACTATTTTTCAATAAACTAATCTATGAATAGGCTTATTATTACACTGCATATATTTTACAAATAATAAAATTACTGAAGCAATACTAAATAATACTCTTACATAATTAGTGTAAAATTCTTATTTTTATAAAAAAACTATGAAACTTAAAAATATAATCTTACACCAAATCATCAGAGAAAATGAAGATGATCCGGAATTGAATTGTTCTGATCATAATTTAATTCATAATGAAACCGTGGAAGAATTTGTTGAAAAACTTATAAAAATCTACTCCTCTAAAAATCCGACTTTTGGATCATTTGAAGATGATTCTGTAAACTATCCATTTCAGTTAAAGGTAAGGGAATACTTAAAAAAATTAGATTTTTTACGTTTTTCGAAAGAATCAATGAATATTCTAAAGAAAGAAATCAAAACACCGAAGGCTACAGGTGGATATGTGGTTTTTGTTCACTATGAAGAAAAAAAAGTAGATTTTGTAATTACTGCCATGCTTGATAAATCAACACAATTTGCTGTTGATGATAGCAGCTTGGGAATTGAAAAATTGAAGACACTTGATATTGATAAACTAGCAAGAGCAAATAGGATTAATATAAAAAAATGGGATAATAAACCCGTTGTGCATTTTAAATAATACTGACTTTTAAGTTGTTGATATTTCGATTGAAATAAGTTTTGTTTATAAACTGCACAACTGTTAAAGCCGTTATT
>NZ_JADQBD010000078.1:0-11247 GCF_017808115.1 Chryseobacterium sp. RR2-3-20
AACTTCAGAATGCAGCTTCGAGGCGTTAAAGACAAAGCATTTTTCCTTTTCAGATTATCCAAAATTTTTGCCTAGTCCCCAACTTTTGTTACTGATCCCTGATTTTTCGTGACCCATTTTTGTAATTTTTTGAATGGGACACGAAATAGGTCATATAAATCGTGACCTATTTTGTTTTTTTTTGATACTGCGCTAAAACAAAAAACGCTGTAAACATTGATGTTTACAGCGTTTTAGCTTATTTTGGTTTCTAACCTGGCGGAGAGTGAGGGATTCGAACCCCCGGACCTGTTACAGTCAACAGTTTTCAAGACTGCCGCAATCGACCACTCTGCCAACTCTCCTTACTTACTACGATTTCTCGTTTTCAGTGGTGCAAATATAGAGCGTTTTTCTCTTTTTGCAAAATATTTTTAAAGTAAATTTTAACAAGTGTTAATAATCGGTTAGAAATCAGGTTATTTATTTTCAATTACAGAATATTTGAAAATTTAATTCCTGCAAAAACTGCGATGATTCCAAGTAAAATACTCAATCCGATGTAAATAGTTAACATCAAAAATTGCTGATTTTCCCAAAGAGAATAATTTTCGATACTAAATGCTGAAAAAGTGGTGAATCCTCCACAAATTCCGGTTATTAAAAGAAATTTGAGTCCATTATCAAACTTTACCAAATAAGAGGTTAAAAAACCTATCGCAAAACATCCTATAATGTTTACCAACAGAGTTCCAACAGGAAAATTGTTGATTTTCCAAAGTTTCTGAGCGTTAAATGACAACAGATAGCGCAAAACACTACCTAAACCTCCTCCAAAAAATATTAGAAATATATTTCTCATAAAAAAAACGCACCTTTTAATTAAGGTGCGTTTAAATTTATATAATTTAGTCTAATTCAGCAAGATATTTCTCTGCATCCATGGCTGCCATACATCCGCTTCCTGCTGCAGTAATGGCCTGTCTGTAAATATGATCTTGAACATCACCAGCTGCAAAAACTCCCGGAATATTGGTTCTTGAGGAGCCTTTTTCCGTAAGAATATATCCGTTTTCATCAAGGTTAACTTGTCCCACAAAGATATCTGTATTGGGTTTGTGTCCAATAGCGATAAAAATTCCGTCCACATCAACGGTAGATTTTTCCTGGGTTTGATTGTTGATGATTACCGCTTTTTCCACTAAATTGTTTTCTCCTTCAATACCAATAAGTTCGTGGTTAAATTTCACTTCAATATTCGGAGTGTTATTTACTCTGTGAATCATTGCTTTAGATGCTCGGAAAACATCTTTTCTTACCAACATCGTCACTTTTTTGCATAATTTTGCAAGATAAGTGGCTTCTTCTGCTGCGGTATCTCCAGCTCCAACAACAACTACATCTTTTCCTTTATAAAAAAATCCGTCGCAGGTTGCACAAGCAGAAACTCCGCCTCCAGCATATTTTTTTTCATCTTCAAGACCAAGATATTTTGCAGTAGCACCTGTAGAAATAATAACAGATTTAGCAAAAATTTCTTTATTACCCGCGTACAGTTTATGAATCCCTCCAATTTCACCAGAAAATTCAGCCTTTGTAATGAGTTCGTAGTGAACTTTGGTGTCGAATCTTTCTGCTTGTTTCTGGAGATCCATCATCATTTCGGGACCTGTAATTCCGGCAGGATAACCCGGAAAATTATCTACTTCTGTAGTGGTAGTTAATTGTCCGCCCGGTTCTAGACCTGTGTACAATTCTGGTTTAAGATCTGCTCTTGCGGCATAAATTGCGGCTGTAAAACCAGAAGGACCAGATCCTACAATGACACAATCTAAAATATTTTGTTCCATAATTTATTTGTCGGTTTATAGTTTGCTAAGGTCGGAATTTTTAATGTTTTATTAAAGTTAATTTGATGATACTTATCAATATTTAATATCTGAAAAGTAAATTAAATAATATTGTTTTTTTAATTTTTCAAAAACTGCCTTAATTCAGAATTGATGTTTTTTGGGTTTAAATGAAAGGATTCTAATGCTTTCTCTACCGAATTTCCATTTTTAAAAACCGTAAAAAGCTTTTCTTTTCCAAATTTAATAAGAATCATTTCGCAAAGTACTGCAGAAACTACGTAAGGTATTGGAGTTTCCTTCTCAAAATAAAGTTTTTCATATATATTGAGGTGTTTGAAAACATCAAAGTCAGGATTTTCCTTTAAATACTTCTTTAGTTTTTCTTTTTGCCACAGATAATCATACTTTCCGCTTCCTCCAAAATAAGTGGCAATTCCTTCATCGAAATAAGAATTTATCTTCGGGAAAAGTTTTGAGGTGTAAAGATGAACCACTTCGTGAGTGTAATATTCTGAGTTATTTCCAGATATAACGATGTTATAAGGTTCTGCGAAACCGCCCGACTGATCGGTGTACATCATTGGGTGATAATCGAAACCTTTCAATTTGAATGCTTCTTCAGGAGAGACTGTTGAATAGTAATAAATCGGGAATTTCTCAGTTTCAAAAAACTCTGAAAGGTGCTTAATATCTGTTTTTTGCTTTTCAATTTCTACATTGTTTATTTTTTTTAATGGCGAAATAGAGTAGGTGATGTTGTCTTCTTTCTTCTCTTCCCAATCTTTTGTAGCATAATTTATATACTTGCTGAAGAATATTTTTCCATCTTTTTTAGTAGCAATCATATTATAAATTGCTTTAATCAGATTAGATTTTGTTTTTGGATTGTATCCAAGGAAAGCTATTTTTATGATTTTTTGGTCATCCTTATCGGTTGGAATAATTTCCATGAGTGAAGGTTGATAAAAATCTGATCCCATTTTTCCGTTTTGAATATCCATAATTTCGTAAAAAGGAAACTGGAATTTTTTGAAATCGGATTCAAGCCAAAATTTAGAATCTTTAGTTTCTAAAAAGTTACCTAAAGTTTCGATAATTTGGATGTTTAAAGAATCATTCAGATCTACAGTCGGAGAAATAGATTTTATTTTTGACTGACAATAAGTGAATTGAAAAAGTAAACCTAAAATAATTGTAAAGACACTCTTCATGGTAATCTTTTATGAAAAAAATTCATTTTCAACGCATCAAATCTTCATTTTAATCTTATCTACATTGATGATTTTGTAGACCATTTCTTTAATAAGTTCGGCATCATCCATATTTACTGCTCCAAGACCTTTTCCTTTCATATCAAACTCTCTCAGGATTGAAATGACTCTCGTAGCATGTTTCAGAGGATAAAAACGGGAAGCTTCGGCGTAATCTTTCAAAAAATAAGGATTAATTCCCATTTGAGAAGCAATAGCGTTAGGAGATTGTCCAACCATAGTGTTGTAAATAATGATGTTGGAAAAATAGTTATATAAATTCCCCAACAACATCACAAAAGGATTGTTTTTAGGATTTTTGCCCATAAAATGTGCAATTTTAAATGCTGCATTGGCATTTTTCATTCCTAAAGCTTTCTGCAATTCGAAAACATTGAATTCTTTACTAATCCCGATATGATTTTCTACAATGGTTCCGTCTAAAATTTCTCCCGCTTTTAAAATCATTTTAAGCTTATTAAGCTCATTGGCGATTCTGGAAAGATCATTTCCCAAATATTCTGCCAAAAGATGAGAAATATTGGGAGCCGTTTTTATCTGAAGTCTTAAACATTCGTCTGCAATCCATTTAGGAAGAAGATGTTCTTTTACCGATTCGCTTAAGAATAACGCACCCGATTTTTCCAACAGTTTGGTAACTTTTTTGCGGCTGTCTAATTTTTTATGTTTGTGGGCAAATACCAAAACCGTAGAAGGTACAGCATTCTGAACATACGTTTCTAAGGCATTGCTTTCTGCTTCTGTAAGTTTTAAATCCTGTGCTTCCTTTACAATAATTACCTGTTTATCTCCCATCATAGGAAACTGTCTCGCCAAAGACAAAATTTCTTGGTAAGAAGTATCTTTTCCGTAAACAACAGTCTGGTTGAATGCTTTTTCGTCTTCTTCCAAAAAATCGTTTTCTAAAGCTTTTACGGCAAGATCTATAAAGTAAGGCTCATCTCCATGAAAAAAATAAATAGGTAGAACTTCTTTATTTTTAATATTTTTGAGGATTAAATCTAATTCTTTCATCGTATTAATGGAACTTCCCAAACTGAATTTTCAGGAAAATTTTGATTTTAAATTCAAGAAAGACAAAGATAAGTTTTTTATCTATGATGTAGTGCGTAAAACTTACCTTTTGCTTACACCCGAAGAGTGGGTGAGACAACACTGGATTCATTATTATCTTATTGTGAAATCTTATGCGGTTTCAGCGTTAATCACAGAAAAAAAGATTGTTCTGAATGGCTTAACAAAACGAATTGATCTTTTGATAACAGAAAAAACGTTACCTAAAATTTTAATTGAATGCAAAGCTCCACAAATAAAACTCACCGAAAAAACCTTTGAACAGACAGCAAGATACAATTCAATTATCGGGGCGGAAGAAATTATTCTAACCAATGGTTTGCAGCATATTCATGCTTTTTACAGCAATGGAGAATATCAGTTTTACAAACCTCAATGAGTATGAAATTAATTACAAATATTATTCATAAAAGTGCTTTATTCCTCTCTATTCACCAAATCCATCGAAAACGCGGGCAGACAAATGGCAATGTATTCGCAAGGTTCCGAAAACGGATTGCTGTAACGTATTCTTGCGCCTTTTTCTATGAGAATACTTTGTCCTTTTTCTAAAATTACAGTTTCACCATCAATTTCAAACTGTTTTTTACCCGAAATAATGATGGTATATTCATCAAATTCCGGAGTTTGATGTGGCTCGCTCCAATTGGGCGGGGCAACCATGTGTGCAATAGAAATATTAGCATTTTGTGTTGAATTTCCCCAGTGTTCTTCTATTAATTTCCCGTCTGTAGTAGGTACTACGAAAGGAGATTTCTGAATTTTATATTTCTTCATTTTTTATTGAATTGAATATGGTTTTAAATTAAAATTTTAATAATTTTCTTTTCTTATTTCGTACAAGAAATTGATTCTTGAAGGTTCACCTTCGTAATCGACTTTTTTCTCCTCAACTTTTTTTGCTCCAATTTTTTCGATTGCAATTTGAGAACGCAAATTGTCTTTTCCAATATAAAAATTTACTTTGTCAACATATTGGAAAATGTAGTCGAGCATCAGTTTTTTTATTTGTGGATTAATACCTTTTCCCCAAGAATGTATTCCGTAAAATGTATATCCTATAAAAATACTGTTGTCAGATTCGTTATAATCATAAAATCTGCTGCTTCCTAAAATTAATCCAGTAGCTTTTTCTACAATTTTAAATGCTCCATTACTTTCCATCGCAGCATCAAAAAACTTTTGAAAAACAGTCCTTTTATAACGGTCTTTATTGGGATGCTGTTCCCAGACTTCCGGATCTGATGCCACTTCGTACAATAATTCAAAATCCCCTTGTTTTAAGGGGATTATTTGGTATTTTTCGTTTTCTAAATTAGGCTGAATAGAAAATTCCATAATTAGCTCTTTGCTTTTGCAGATTCAGATTCAATCTTCTTAATTTCTTTAAGTTTTTCTGCAATTTTGGTTACTGCATCTGGTTTTGCAGGTTTCAATGGAATTTCGGCCTGTGCCATATCCCATTTAATGACTAAGTTTCCTGAATTTTCATCAGTAGGATTCAGGGTGATTTCAAACCATTCCTGTTTATCTGCCAATTTATTTACCGGAACCGTTACATCCAAAACATCCTGTTTAGGATCGTAAGTATATGCTCCCCATTGTTGGAAATCTTTGTTTAAAATAACTTTCCATTCTTTTTCGGTAGGTACAATAAACAAACCGTAAGTTCCTGCCTGAATTGTTTTTCCGCCGAAATTTACAGACTGCCCGAAAGTAATTTTTGTTGAAGAATTGGCTCCTGCTCTCCAAACCTGACCATAAGGAACGAGCTCGCCGAATATTTTTCTGCCTTTTACTCCTGGTCTTCCGTAATCTACGGTAATTTTAGACATAGAAAACTGCTGTTCAACTTTTTGTCGCGGACTTGCCGCCGGTACAGAATAATCTTGTGCTAAACTGAAAACGGAAGCGGATATGCAAACTGCCAATAATAACTTTTTCACTTTTTTTAAATTTTGCTAAAATTACGAAATGGATATTACAAATTGGTTTTTGAGATTGATAAAATTTGTTAAATTCAATAATAATCATCTTCGGAAATTTAGCATCGAAAAAAGAAAAACCTCATGATGAGTTCAAGAGGTTTTTACAATTAAATAGTTTTAAAGTGATTATTCTGGCATCGCTTTCCATTTTTGGATGATCGATGAATACAGGTATATAAAAATAAACCCACCAAAAAGAATGATATAGCTAATTCCTAAACCAAGAGAATCGAATACGGTAAGACATGTCTTATTTCCTGAAGCATGATCGTAAATTTCTCCTCGACAATCTGCAGTCTGATATATACTGATAATTGCGAAAATTAAGAGAAGTAATAAAACAAAACCATTAATAGAAATATTGATTAAAATAGAAGAGACCATCTTATTAAGGTTTTTCAGATTAAAAATGGGTGGAAGAAGTATCGCAAATGCAATAAAGAGTAAAAGATAAGGTATAAAAACTTCAGCTCTGCCATTAGCTACAACACTATAAAAAACACTAATTAAGGTAACTGCCAAAGCCAAAAGCCCTGCACTGATTATGCTGAATAAAAGTGATTTTAACCCTGTAATTCTGAAGCTGAAAATTAATGCAGAAAGAAAAAATGCAATCCATAAATAAATGTGAATATTTTCTGAAACAAAATCTTCATTTTTCACAAAATCGATGTTTTGAAGAACATCTTTCATGTTGTCTGTATGATAATAGTAATTGGTAAGATTGTTTTTAAAATAGTCTTTTGGAGAGATTTCTTCATTAATTTTAGGATTGAATTCTCTAATTTTAACACTGTCGCTTACAATGTTTCCGCTTTCGTCTACAGAAGCCGATACCGAATCTACAGTTACAGCAGAATAGGTATCATTATCATTATTACCTGGTTTGTAGTCCCGAATAAAATATCGTACTTCAAAATTGGGATTTTGTGATGAGTAAACCATTCTTGCCCATATTTTAGAATCCAGATTTGTACGAATTCTGTATTTTTTAGAAATTTCGAGAAAGTCTTTTAGTAATTTCTCCAGTTCTGCAGGTTTTTTTCTGTTTAAAAGTTCTGTCGTTTTTTGGTTAATAGCCGCTTTTTTTGTTTTCAGAAAGGTGTTTCCGGCATTTTTATATGCGTATAAACTATTATCTTCAACGGCTCTTACGTCATAATCTTCATTTTGATAACTGTAATCATACAGCAAATTAGAGAAATTATAGTACGTAAGTCCGGTTGTAGTAATGTATGAAGAAAGATCTACAACATTTTTTTTGAAGTAATAGATCTCAGAATTATCTTTTTCTTCGGAATAGGCGATGGGTGTTTTTAAAGAATTTTCAGGCTCCGGAATAATAAAATCTCCATTTTTGTTTTTTTTGAATGAAGTCTTAGAATACACAGAATAAAACTGATAAACTCTGTCGTAATAAACAAAATATTTTTGGTTTCTTTCTATTTTATCAATATCGGTTTCACAATATAAATCTTGGAAAGGTTTAGGAAAAAGACGGTTATCTAAGGTGTAATTTTCCAGACTTTGAGCTAAAAACGGATAGCTTCTGTTAATAACATCTATATCTTTCACCATTTCCTGATCAGAATATTTTTGATTGATGTATGCTCTGAAACCAGTCTTGTAAGAAAAGAAAAAAGTTGTTCCCGCAAAAATAATGATGAAATACTGTACAAACTGAGAAAATAATTTCCCTTTTGTAGAAGGATAAAAGTTTTTGAATGCATTGTTTTTCAGCATCATCAGAAGCCATCCAACAATTATTAAAATAGAAATAATAAGATGTACGAAGAAAACGCCATCTGTAAAATAATCATTTTTTACACTGTATTTCTGTAGCGAAACAGGATCTATATGAGAAAGATAGCCAATTATAAAAAACAGAATATGTACTCCGAAACTAGCCAAAAGCATCCATACGATTCTGGTATTCCAGATAGAAGGATATTTTTCTAGCAGATATTGGTTGAATTGATGTATTTTTTGCATTGTAGAATAATTTTAAGAAGATTAGTTTACAAAAAATCTTCTTGTGGAAGATGAAATATTTCTGATGTACACGATTTCTGCACCGGCGTTTCCTAAAGCTTTCATTACTTCTGAGAACTGAGTCTGAGAAGAAAAATAAGCAACAAAAATTCCACCGTTAAAATTCAGTTTTTCAATATTTAGTGCTGCGAAAATCTCCAATAGTCTGTCTCGCGATTCGGGAGTGTCTATTTCGATGATTAAGTGAGTGTTTTCTGAAGACTGCAATTCAGAATTATCTTTATACTGACCGTTTTTAAGGAAAATAACTTTATCCGAAACTTTTTCCACTTCATACAATTGCTGAGAACTCAGAATAAGTGCGATAGGATTGTTTACCGAATTGGCAATAGATTTTAAATCTTCCAGAATTACCTGCTGAGCCAAAACATCAAGATTTGCCAAAGGTTCATCAAGCAAAAGAATTTCCGGTTTTCTAAGCAGTGTTCTGGCTAATTCAAATCTCATTTTATAACCGGAAGAGAGTTCGCTCCATTTCAGGTGCTTGTAATTCCACAAACCGAGTCTTGCAATCATCATCAAAGTTCGGGTTTCATTTTCTTCCGGAGGAATTCCGTAATTAGAGAGTACAAATTTTAAATTGTCTTTCAGACTTCCATACCATTTTTCTGTTCGCTGAGGGATATATACCAGCTTTGTACGAAGATCATAATCATTTTTTGGTTCTTCATTAAATGAGTAATTCAGTTCGCCTTCGTTATAAGAAATTTCTTTGGCTAAAATTCTCAAAAGGGTAGTTTTCCCGTTTCCGTTTTCCCCAACCAGACCATAAACTTGCCCTTTATTGATTTCTACAGAGATAGGACCGAGAGAAAAACGGTTGCTTCCGTAAGATTTTAAAATATTTCTGGCTCTTAAAACCGATTTTTCCAAAGAATGTTCTTTTACAGGAATTTTTTCTATATTTTGAAGAAGATTTTTCGACTTTTCGACGAGTTCGTCGATGTAGGTTGGGAATTTTTCTTTCCAGTCTGTAAGTTCTATTGCTTGTCTGTAGATTTCCATGTTTTGTGTATCCATGGCGCAATCCAGCAGTTTTCTGAATCCCAGAACAGTATCTTTATTCTCGAAAAAATGATATACTTCGGCTACTCTTTGCTGATGTTTGGTCATTTGTTTTATTTAAGTTAACCGAAGATAATATTTTTAAGCTAATATGTATATCTAAATGGTGAGAAAAATTTAATTTATATTTGATGATATTTTTAGATGAAAATCATGAGTAGAAATTTTATTTTTTTTATCATTATTGTTTTGAGTTCAAACCTCTTTAAAGCTCAGGAGACAATACCTTTCAGAATCTCAAAGTACAATAATATTATTGTTAAATCTTTAGTCAATAAAAAAGATTCTCTGGATCTCATGTTTCAGATTGCGATGGAAGATGCTTCTATTTCTCCTCAAAGAATTAGAAAAGCAGATCATATTATTTTTAAGGACGAAATAAGTGATGGGAATACGGTTAAAATAGGTAAAAAGACTTACAAAAACATCCGTTTTTTTGATAATGAACTCACCGGTCATGAAGCCGATGGTAAAATAGGAACCGGGATTTTTAAAGATAGATATTTTAAGATTGATTATGATAATAATCAATTCGTTATTTATGATAAAGAGCCCGACTTAAAAGGGTATCAACCTATGAATCTCTATGCTAAAAATGGTCAGCTTTTCATTGTGGCAGATAACATCATTGTAAATCAGCAACAGGAAGCATACTTTCTTCTTCAGTCGGGGTATTCGGGCGGTTTGCTTTATAGTAACGAATTCGCAGAAGCTCATCATTTGAACGAAAAACTGAAAATTACGGGAGAAAAGTCGCTCAAAAATTCTGCCGGACAAACCGTTACAACAAAGCAAGGTATTTTACCTTTTTTAAAACTTGGAAATATCGTTTTGAAGAAGGTAAGTGCAGGTTTTTTTACAGGAGATCTAAAAACTCAGCATTCTAACTATTTTGCCGCAGATCTTATGCGTAGATTCAACTGGATTTTCGATAAAGACAGGAAAATCGTTTACATTAAACCGAGTAAATATTTTGATGAACCTTATTATAAGATTAATTAATTTAAAATTTTTTTTTATCTGATATTTACTCCAAACAAGTGTCCTACAACCGCAGTAATAGCCATTGCTACAGTACCCCAGAAACAGATTCTAACCATTGCGATACCCACTTTAGAACCACCTGTTTTTGCTGCTACAGCCCCCAAAATCATTAGGAAAATAATAGAAAAACCATACTGGTAATACACCATGTCGCTTTCTGGAGCAAAAACTGCAAGAATCATTGGTAACGCCGCACCGGAAAGAAAGGAGAAAAAAGAAGCAATGGATGCCTGAAGCGGTTTTGCTTCAGTAATTTCGTTGATGCCTAATTCGTCTTTTGCATGGGCTTCTAAAGCATTATGATCGGTGAGTTCTTTTGCTACAAGCATAGCCGTTTCTTTGCTCACTCCACGTCTTTCGTATATTTTTGCCAGTTCCTGAAGCTCGATTTCAGGGATTTCCTCAAGTTCTTTTTTTTCTCTTTCTATATCTGCCTTTTCGGTGTCAGATTGGGAGCTTACAGAAACATATTCTCCTGCAGCCATAGACATTGCACCCGCAATAGTTCCTGCCAAAGCAGCTAAAATGATAGATTGTCGGCTAGGATCTGCAGCGGCAACACCTATTACAATACTCGTTGTGGAAAGCAAACCGTCATTAGCACCTAAAACAGCAGCACGTAACCATCCTACGCGATTTACATAATGTTTTTCCAGTTGATGTTTCATCAAAATAAAACTAAAGCTAAAATTAAAATAATTAAATTAAAAGTTTTGCGAAATAATTACAAAAAATATTCTGAATGCAAATTACAAAAGAATTTTTGAGTTTGCTTGAATTTCAATATTGAATTTCAATGTTATGTTTCAGAATTAAAGATTTACTCGTAGTGCATTATCAAACGAGATTTATTTTTAGGTTGTTTATATTTCTATCAAAAATAAATCTATTCAAAAACTGAATAGTTGTAAGGGTTGTAAT
>NZ_JADQBD010000079.1:0-11158 GCF_017808115.1 Chryseobacterium sp. RR2-3-20
AAATTTTCTGCTCGGCTGTAAAGATCCTCCTTGTATTTTTACGGATGTCTTTTACGAATTTTTCGGAACTTTTCTTTTTAGGTGTTTCCATAATTAAATCTAATTCTTTTTTGAAAAACACTCCTTAACTTTTATACTATATAGTGTCAACTTTTTGCTGACGATTTACAGACACCAGAAATACGGTGCAGGCACTTATGGTGTTTTGGGGGTTGGTTACAGCCTGACGTTTGGCAGGGTCGCCTACTTTTCTTTCTCCATTCTCCATGAAAGCCACAATAGATGGGGTGGTTCTTTTACCCTCACTGTTTTGAATTACAACGGGTTCATTACCCTCCATAACAGCTGGTTGTTCCTAAGTCAATACCTATAATTTTTCCCATATCTTGTAATATTTTATTTGTTAATACCCAGTTTTATCACTTAATTTATAATGAACTTAAGTGCTACAGCAACAATGATATCATTATGACATTTTTATTTGGTAGAAAAATGCCATATTGACGGTTTAGGGGCTGACAATATCAATTATCCGAAAAATCCATAAGTTCATTTGTTTTAAGAATAAGTTTTTCAAAGGATTGAACATCCATATCTTGCTTTACCTTATTATCTAAAATATCGTTTCTTATTTCAACCGAAACCATTGACATTTCATCTAACAAATCATCCAGGTCTTTTTCAGAAATCTTTTCATTTTTCGCCAGCTTAACAAACCGGATAACAAACTTATTGAACGCAACCAAAACATTTTCACCAGCAATAAAAATCATTCGTTGGCTTAAAAGCCTTAATTCTATTATATCCTCGTGGGTAATCTTTTCTTTACGCACAATATCTTCCAATTGCCTTATAAGTTCCTGGTAAATGGTCGTTTTTAAAGTTAAATGACGAATACGTACCTCTTTGTTAAGCTCATTTTCGGTTTGTTTCCCCAGCAACGACCAGGTTGTTAGGGCAGTTATTGTGAAACCTATAATGGCTGCAAATATCTCGTATGTAAAAGGTTCTGTCTTTTTACTATTTAAAACCATACGCAAAATCAAATACCCAAAAAAGAGTATAAGAGCTATTATTATCAGTTTTTTAAATGTCTTCATTTAATTTGGTTGTTTTTTTTCCGCATTAATACCCTTGACGGTTTTTGAAAGAAAGTATTATTTGGTACGTTAAAGATTCCATCATCATCTTCTAATTCAGTAAACATCAGATTTATATTTACTACTGTCGCTTGTACTTCAGGGTCATGCAGCTTTATTTTCGAACCTATTTTGAAAGGGTTCATTATAAAAATAAATATTCCTGAAATAATATTGCTTAAAATACTCCATACAGCAAACAACTCAATTGCTACAACAGAGAGAAAACCCACAAGATATACCCAAATATTATTTAGGTTTACCCCCGAAATTATAAGCGTTAAAAAAATCAAAGCAATCCAAAAAGCTATAGCAATCGTTTTTCTTACCAGAAATAGACGATGTGGTTCATATGAATAAAGTGCAGAAAGCTTAATAAGTCGTTTTTCACTTAACGCTTTCAGAAGGAATACAACTATCACCAAAATAATGGTTAATCCCATCTTTATGAAATTTGAGTTCATGGAATCCATTTCATCAGATAATTTAGTTATGAGATAATTTAGGGAGCTTGTAAATGAAATTTTGTATTATCCCTATCCAAACAGAACTTATCATCATGGTAGCAGTTATTACAGCTAAGGTCATTTGATAACTATAATCGCCTATTACCCCCAGGGAAGCAGCCGTACTAACAAGAACAAAACTAAATTCGCCAATCTGAGATAACAAAGCTCCGGCATATATACTATCATGCCATGTACTGCCCATGCCTTTAAATATCATGGCATTTATTAAACTATTAATAACCATAACTGCAAGGGTGATTAACGATATAACACCAATGTTTTGGTATGCGAAGTGTAGGTTAAGTTGCAAACCAACTGCTAAAAAGAAAAAGGCTAAAAAGAAAACACGAAAAGGGACTAGGGCATGATCTAACCATTGGGTGGACTTATCCTGTCCGACCAATATACCTGCCAAAAGCGCCCCCAAAGCAGCCGATAACCCAAACCAATGACTTACTTGTGCCATGCCAAAACACAAAACAAAACCCAAAAATACTTGCAAGTCGTGGTCTCGTATCAAATCTTGCCTGAATGGAATTTTTATTAGTTTTTTGCGAATGGCGAAATGCATAAAAATCAATATGGCCAGACCGCCAACTACTGTTCTTGCTAACTCAATGGTCTCCAATTTACCTTTGGCCATAAAGTTTAAGGTAAGCATCATTGGTACGATGAGTATATCCTGCATGATTAATACTCCGGATGTTAACAGCCCTATTTTACTTTTAATTTGCCCAGTGTTTGATAAATATTGAAAAATAATGGCAGAACTACTTAAACTGATGACAAAACTCAAAAGTATAATTACCTGCCAGGACCAATTTAAAATTTGACCTGTTATAACCATGAAAGCAAAACTGAGCAGCAATTGCGATAATGTACCCAGTAACGGTTTTTTAAAACTTTTAGAAAAGTCGGGCAGGTTAATTTCTGCTCCGATAAAAAACATGAGTAATATTACACCAAGTTCTCCAATTTCGTTAATCGTTGGTGAATTTGAAATAACCCCGAACACCTCAGGCCCCAGAATGATTCCCGCTATGATATAGGCAATAAAATAAGGTTGTTTCGCCTTTTTTAATAAAAGTGCTAAAAATAATATCGTAAGCGATACTATAAACAGTCCGTTTAACAATCCATGATTCATTTCAAATAAAAGTTAAAGTTACCAAAGTTTTATTTTTGCACCATTTTCTGATGTTTTTTTAATTTAAAACCCAAAAAGAAATAAGTCATTGCCGATAGAAACGCATTAATTCCAAGCAACCAACCCGAAGCCAACAATACATCTTCAGGTTGGGTTATAAACATCCAGAGGATGATAGCTCCCAATATAACTGAGAATAATCCGCTTAATATCATCCACAATTCTCCTTTGATTTCTTTGCGAAGCCGAAGGGCTGTTATTATTTCTGATATGCCAACGAATATTGACCAAAAACTAATGCTGGCCCATAAAAAGCTGGCAATTACAACAGTGGCAATAAGTGGAGAAACAATAACAGCAATACCTGCCAGTATACTAATAATAGCGCTAAAAATAAGCCATCCCCACCGATTTCCCTTTCTGATTTTCCGAACCGATGCAATAATGCCAAAAATACCATCAGCTAAGGCAAATGCACCAAAAGCAATTGCCAGGGCAAGTATGGCTGTAACGGGCATAATAAAAGCCAATACCGAAAATATTAGCGCAAGGAAGCCTTTAATGATGAAAGCCCACCAGTTTGAGGAAATACTTCTTATTCCCTTTTGTTCGTCTTGAACTTCATTAATAATTGTTGTCATTTTTATTGTTTTTTAATTTAAAAGTTTGAAACTATTTATTCCCTCGAATATATTTTTAATTAGACATCTGTTTTTTAAACACTTATAATCGTCAAAATTGACTTTAGCACTTCTATTTCCGTGGAACCCTCTTGTTTATTGCCTTTGGCGAGCTCGCAAGCTTGGTTCATGTCCTTGTTGTGGACGGCAGTGCATAAGGGTTTCATTAAGAAATAAATCAGACCATTTTTTTTAACAACTCCCATTGAAAACGGCCAACTAAAGGATTGTCTGGGTCGCCATTAATCATGGTTAGGAAATACGCCGTTTTAGACATTTGCCAGTCAATCTTTAAGTTATGCGAATCGCTGTTAGAAACGTACCTTTTGCTGAAGTGCTGCTCAAGCGGAAACCCTAAATTCCTGCAAATAGCCATTGCCCGTTTAATAGCCATCCCCAACTCCTTATCTGATTCGAAAAAATGTTCCATGGATGCAGCATTGAAGTGCATTTCCAATTGTTTTATGGCTTCAATAAAAGCCCCAATATGCAATGGCACATTTTGGTTGTACGGAACTATTGTTTCTATCTTTTTCATACATTTTTATTTTTTAGTTTTGATACAATACTGAATGTGATATCATCAATGATATTTTCGACAGCTTCAATTTGCATACGCATCGACTTTGCAATCTCATTAGCAGTCATTTCATGTAGCCAGAACAGTTCAAAAGCCCGTTTAGCATTTTCATCAACATTAGCCAAAACCTCGTTTACAACGGGTTCTATTTCAATATCGGCAGGGAGTTCAATTAGCGCATCGTTGTTGAGAATCTCATTGCCTAATTTTGTGTTCTCGTAAGAAATATCATCCAAATCTTCCTGCATGATAAGTTCTCCGTCTGCATCAGCGGTAAATTTTTCTTCCATGCTTAAAAGTTCTTCTTCAGCCAGCTTATCGAACGAAATATGTGCGTTTTTTGTGTAATGCTTTTCCATAAAACTTTCCAAAGTTTCGCGGGCAATTTGAAAACTCCATGGGGAGAACTCTTTGTCATTTTTAGGTCGTTCTTCAAATCTTTCATAAAGAGCAAGGTATATCTCATCCACCAAATCATCAATTGTAAACCCGCTGGGAACTTTTGTTTTGCTATACGAAAGATACTTGGCTACAAACCCGCGGATAGCAGGCAAAAGTTGTTTTATAAGGAAGTTAAAGTGTTCTTTATCCTCTTCGTTTCTTAGCTTATTAAGTTGGGATAAATGCTTGCTTGCTATGTTAAGTCTTGTTTTTTTTTGTGAAGCTATAAATTGCCTTAAAAACCTGGATTTAAGCCGGGTCATTATCTGTTCAGCTAAGATCGCCGGTTCAGTGCCTTCAGCTTCTGCAAAAACCTGGTTAGCTCCTTGTTTTAAATAAAAAGTTGCTTTTATCCCCTTATTGGTTTCTGTTAAATAAGCATCCAATTTATTGGAATTAAGAAGAACATCCATGCGGTCAAAAAATTTATTATGATTTTTTATGACCTCTCTAAACTGACTTGCCAAGTTGCTATCTGTCAATAAATGTTTGTTATGAATTGTTGTTTTCATCTTATTTCATTTTAAGGCACCGGTTTTTTTTGAAATATAAGCGGCATAACGTAGTGCTTTATATGTGCAATCAGAAAAATCGGTAGGCACAATTTTTGTTTTCATTTTAATTGGCTATGAATTTTGATTCTTATATGATTAAACTTTTTTCATATTTAATTTGGTCATTTTCAATCAACGATTTGTTTTCTGAACACTGTCTCTCAATTTCATAACCAGTTCTTTTTGTTCCGGGGTCAATTTATCCGGTAGCTTCACCTGAATTTTAACATATAAGTCACCATACGAAGATGTACCATATACAGGCATACCCTTTCCTTTAAGCCTGAACTGTTTGCCGTTTTGAGTACCTTCAGGAATTTTCATGTTTATTCTGCCTGACAGGGTTTGGATTTCCATTTCGCCACCAAGTAGTGCTGTAAACAAATCCACAGGCATGTTCATATACAAGTCGTTTCCTTTGCGCTCATAAACCGGGTGAGGGGACACGTTGATGGTGATGTACAGGTTGCCTCCCTTTCCTCCCTGGCCTTTCTCTCCTTTTCCTTTTGCGCGGAGTTTTAATCCAGAGTAAGCTCCAGGTTTTATTTTCAGCTTAATCTTTTCACCCCCAATGTCAATAATGCGTTCGGTACCTGTGTAGGCTTCTTGTAATGAAATAGTTATTTCTCCTGCCAGGTCGTTACCGGGTATATCTGCACCGAACCCGGAAAACCCGCCGGTTCCAGAGAATCCTTTCCCCTGTCTGGTTCCTCTTCCAAAGAAAGACTCAAAAAAGTCGGAAAAACCACTGCTACCACCTTCAAAAAACTCAGAAGGGTCGCCTTCAAACTCATAATAATATTGCCCCCCGGGTGCACCCTGTGAATATCTTGCTCTTCCACCAGCGGTTGATGGGTCATAGCCAGCATCCCGGTATTGCTTCCAATTGGAGCCCAGTTGGTCGTATAGTTTTCTTTTTTCCGGGTCACTCAATACTTCATTAGCCTCACCAATTTCCTTAAATTTTGCTTCTGCCTCCTTGTTCCCGGGATTTTTGTCCGGATGGTATTTTACCGCCAGTTTGCGATATGCCTTCTTTATTTCATCCTGAGAGGCTTTCTTATCAACACCCAGTATTTTATAGTAATCTTTGTATTCCATATTCTTAAATAGTTATTATTCATCACTATGTCCAAGCAAAGCAAACAAATAATAGAGTAAAGTAGCAAGCGAATACAAAGCAGCAATTACATAAGTTGAAGCTGCCAAACGCAATGCTTTTTCAGCGACGAAAAGGCTATTGAAAAAGCAATGAACAAGGCTATGTAATTTGCTTTCATGTTTGCACTGTTTTGGAATTATTAATCAACATTTTTAAAATTTCGAAATATTATTCCGGCTTTTATTGCCTAAAGGGGCTGTATGTTATCTAATATCTTACAGCCCCGGTTAATTTAATCTAAAAGTTAAGAATAAAAATTGTTATGAAGCTATTCTTTTCTTAAAATCAGCAAGTTTTGTTTTAAATTTCTCAAACAATGCCTGAGAATCACCATCATCTTTCACTGATTTTTTCAATTCTTTAATGGCTTTGTTTAGTTCTTTATATTCACGGTCGCGGTCGCCATAACCAAGCTCTTCGGCCATAATTAACTGGTATTCTGCATTGTCAAGAAGTGCGAGCACCTTTTTCTTTTTGTCTTTGGAAGCATCATCGGTTATGGCCTGTGCGATAAGCGCCTGTGCCCTCAGTATAGGCAAAGGAATGCGTTCTTCGCTTACAACTAATGTGTTAAGAGCTGTGTATAGCACTACTTTGGCTTCATCAGTTTTCCCTTTGTCAATTAAAGCCGCTGCTGATTTCATGGCTTCGGGAAAAGTTGCTAAAGGTAATTCAACTTTAGTAATCTGCAATTCACTGGCCAGTTTTGCTAACTCATCGCGCATCACCTGGAAATAGTCCTCTTTTAAGGCCTGTATTGCTGCTCTTTTTATATTCCTGATTGTTTCAAGGTCGGCCACCAGGTCAATGGTTTTAACCGATACGTCAATAGGTACCAGTGCCAAATCGGGTTTACGGGCCAGTAAAATATTTAACTTGCCGGTTGATTTTTCAAGCGCTGCCAGAGCTCCTTTGGTATTCTTTGCTTCGAGGGCGTCAAGCGCCACGTAAACTTGTGCGAGAGCTTCTGAGGCTTCTGTCACTTTTTGGTCATTCAATGATTCAACAGCACCAATTGCCTGCTCCTGAACCTTAGCTGCAAGTGAATCGGCATTCATACCCAATTCAACCGGTTTTTTCATTCGGATTTCTTCCGTTTGCGCGACACTTTCTTCTTCGCTTTTGTTTTGGCTTTTATCTCCGCAACTTGTTAGTAAAACAATTGCCAGAAAACTATAAAGAATTTTATTTAATATTTTCATAATCATTTAATTTTGTGGTTACTATTTAATTTCTATTGCCTTTTTGTTTTCTTCTTTACCCTTTATTTTACCAACTTTTATTTTCAATACTCCGTTTTTCATAGAAGCATCTATATGTTCAGGGTCTGCATTCTCGGGTAATTGAAACATTCGTTGGAACGAGGCATAACCATATTCACGGCGCATCCAGTTGCCTTCGTTTTCTTCTTTTTCGTATTGTTTTTCAGAAGAAACAACTAAGCAATTGTCCTTAACTTCAAGTTTAATGTCTTTTTTATCCATTCCCGGCACGGCCAAAGAAACTTCAAAGGTGGTGCCTTTATCGTTTATGTTCACTGCGGGTACGCTGGCGATTTCTTCCGAACCCGAAGCCTGGTCGTCAATTTTTTTACCAAAAAATTTCTCAACAACATTTGGAAATTATGGTTTAATGTTTTTTGTCCATTTAATTAAGTCCATATCAGCCTATTTTTTTTAAAGTTTTACAATTAAATTCAATAACAGGGCATCGCAATTTTTGCGATGACCTGTTATAATAAATTACGAAATTTCAATGCTTTTTGGCGGTTTAGGCTTAGCTTCTTCCTTTTTTGGAATAGTAACGGTTAAAATACCATCGTTGTAAGAAGCGCTGATTTTATCAGCATCGGCGCTATCGGGCAGGGTAAAGGAACGGGTGAAAGCCTGGTAGGCAAATTCTCTCCTGGCGTATTTTTCACCTTCGCCCTCTTTTTGTTCTTCCTGCTTTTGCGAAGAAATTGTAAGCAGGCTGTTATCAACATTAATTTTAAAATCGCCTTTTTTCATACCCGGCGCAGCCATTTCAACTATAAACCCATTTTCGTCTTCCTTAATGTTTACTTTAGGAAGTGTGGTGTTGGTAGTCGAATAGTTTTGGTTTCTCCAATCGGCCATTTCGGTGCCAAAGAAATCATCAAAAAGATTTCCGAATAATGGAAAATTTGTTTTTACTAGTGCCATAATTTTTAAGTTTAAAGGTTAAAAACGAATAATTTAAAATGATTCTAGTCAAAGTTATGTATTTTAGAAATGCTTTTCCTTGATTCAAGTCAAGACACTGAAAAAATTTGTTCAATCGTTCATATTTGATATTTTAAATAATTTGTCTTTTCTTAAAAGTTCAATCATTCCGTTTATAGATTTAATAAGTCCGGATTCCTGAAACCTGGTTAAATACCTGCTAAGCGTTTCAGGGCTAATGTTTATTATTTTAGCCAAATCTTTTTTAGGTAAACGAATCAGGCTGTCATCATGCACAGTGCTATTTTCAGATGCCTGTTCGAGATCTAATAATAAAGTAGCCAACCGTGAATCAATTTTCTTTGAATGCAGGTTCACAATTTTTTTTTCACTGCTATTTATCTCATTACACAACATTTGAATAATTGACCTGGTAAAATCATAGTTCTCATGTATAAGTGTGAGGAATACATTTCGGGGAAAAAAGTATAGCTCGCAATATTCTAATGCCTGGGCATTGTCAGGGTATGGTGTATCTTTTACTAAAGATACATAACCAATAAATTCGTTATGCCCAAGCATCCGCAATATAACCTCATCACCTTCATTGCCACCCCTAAATATTTTAACCCACCCATATTTCATAAAATACCCACCTTTAGGCTTATTACCTTTTCTGTATATAAATTCTCCTTTTTTAAAAGTCCTTATCTCAAAGGAGCTATTTATTTCATTGCTGAAACGGTTGCAAAGCTCTGCAAAAAGTTTGTTCGATATGTTTCTTTTTTCACTCATTTTTGTTTCCTTGTTTACAACACTTTCATTGAACAGACTATTACAGAGGCGAAATTTCAAGAAAGCATTAAATTGATAGATGCAAGTTACGTATTATTATTGGCAATAATTTAAGTGTTTTCCCGCAGTAATTCTTCCAATAATAAATCAAGGTTTACCGATGCAAAAGACGATGCATAGTCACTCATGGCATAGGGGATGATGAGTTCATTGTTGTGGACGATTGCCCCGCATGTGTAAACTACATTTGGGACATAACCGGAACGTTCATTTTCGTCGGGTAATAAAGTGGTTCTTTAAATCTTCCTATAACTTTTGTAGGATCTTTCAAATTGGAATTGCAACTTAAAATAGGAGACTTTTTTATGCTGCCAATCTTTCTTTATCCAGCAGCATCTCTTCGATCTGCTTGGGGGTTTTGCACCCCAGTGCAGAATGTGTTCTTTTGGTATTATAAAATCCCTCAATATATCCAAAAACCTCTAATTTAGCCGCCTGCTGATCCATGAATTTCCTCTGATAAACCATTTCCGCCTTTAACGTCTTGAAAAAGCTCTCAGCCACTGCATTGTCCCAACAATTCGCCTTCCTGCTAATGCTTTGAAGTATCTTGTTTTCTACAATTACCTCGCTGAATTCATCGCAGGCATATTGGATCCCTTTATCCGAATGGAAAATAAGCCCACCTTTGACACCCCGGTTTACAATACCCATTTTGATGGCTTCTACAGAAGTGTTTTTAGCAGTCATATCGGTACTCAAAGACCATCCGATGACTTTTCTGTCCTCAAGATCGATGACTGTTGTTAGATAGAGCCAACCTTTGCCAGTATGGATGTAAGTGATGTCTCCAACCCATTTTTGCGAGAGGGAATCCGCTGAAAAATCTCTTTGGAGGAGATTTTCAGCTATCCCATAACTATGGCTATACCAATACGGTAGCCCGTGAAGTTGCCAGCTCTGGTGTTACGGTTAATGCGATCTGTCCTGGAATCGTAGGGACAGGTATGTGGAGAGGTGAAGACGGAAGGGCAAACAGAACCAAACTGGAAGGCGAAACTGAAGAGCAATCTTGGGAAAGAAACAAAAAGTTTTACATACCTCAAGGCGTAGAGCAAACACCTGAAGACATTGCCGATGGTGTACTATATCTTGCAGGTGCCAAACATTTAACAGGACAGGCACTTGCTGTTGACGGTGGTACAAACTTATAGATTTCAATAACTTAAACAGGCAATAGGAATATTCAACGATATCCCTATTGTTTTTGGTCATCAAAAAATGAGAATAGCCATAATAAGTGAATTATTATGCATAATTTAATAAAAATTACAGTTAATTATACATTTTTAGCAGTTACCTGAGCAATCTATTGTCCAATCATCCGCATCATTTTCATGTACTGCAATTTTACTGATGATCTCGTCTGCTTCGGTGTCCGTGTAGGTCCCGTAACCATTCACAAATACACCTTTAGCCCCATCACTCTTATTGTGCATAGCGTAAAGGATGGCTTCATCATCCGGATCGTTCTGCCCGGTAAAACGGTAGATCTTATCAATGACCAGATCATTGATGTTGATGCAATGTTTGTCCGGCGTATAGGATGCGGAAACTACCAATAGGTTGAAGTCTTCGGTATAGCCCCGCTGTCTGAGGATCTCCATAACTTCCGATAAAGTTTTCTCTGTTGTGATCATATCTGTTCGTTTTAAATTATTTGCGTTTTTTCAGCTATTCTTTTGACCGTTTTTAACGGCAGCAATTCTTTTACCTGTGCCAACCCCTTATCAACGATAAGTGCACAGTGTTCGCTTTCCACATCTTCCAAGGGTAGATAGATGATCCACCTGTTGTGCATTTAGGAATTTAAAAAAAAAAAGATTGTCCATTTGATTAAAAAATCGTATATTTAATTGATTACCAAGTCATTAAATACATGAACAATCTTATTCAAAACTACAAAAT
>NZ_JADQBD010000007.1:0-82102 GCF_017808115.1 Chryseobacterium sp. RR2-3-20
TTTTTGATAGGTATATTTTGGACACCTATTGAATTTTTCTTGTTCCATAGTTTGACAATATTTAATGAATTTTTTGTCAACCTATTTCAGGAATATGCATTGTATAATATTGCACATAACGGAAAAAGTATTGGCGAAGACGGGCAAAAAGGAATTCGGAGAATTCAATTTTGACTGAAAGAAGCCAATGCTTTTTCGTGGAAACTAAATTACAAAAAAAGTTGGAACGAAAAGCATTGGCGGCTAAGAATATTCCAATTTTCAATTTGGATATTCAAGCCCGTTTTTGCCAATACCGTGTTAGCCGTAGTTATTTTTTTCTTCATAATAATTAAGCCAATTTTTTATTCTTCCGACAAACATTTTAAGATAATTTTCTGTTAAAAAAATATTCGACCAATCAAATCTTTGAGCTTGAATACCAAGATAGAATACAAATATTGATGCTCCAGCTTCGGGAATTAATTCAATTTCTTTTGATGATAAATTCCTTAATTTTTGATAACCATTAAGAAAATTTTTTGCCTTTAATTCGTATTCATTTTTGTCAGATTCTATAAAGAATAGTTGCTTAAGAAAATAACCGACATCTAAAATTAATAATCCATTTCCGCAATTATCAAAATCAAATATTGTGATTTCATTTTCATTATTTACGCTTAAATTATCATACCAGATATCTAAATGAACGATTCCTGTTGTATTTTCTAATTCATTAATTTCATTAAATTTCTTTGGGATTTTTTCTGCAATATCTTTTAACAGCTTCATTTCATCCAATTTTTCGTCAAAATATGGCTTTAAAAAATTGTATGCTTTGTTTAAAAGAATTTCAGAATCATAATTAATTCTGTCTATTTTTTTATTTTCGGTTATGTTGTGAATTTTTGCCATCAAAGAACCTATTGAAAAACAGATTTCATTAGACATAAAACGCATTTTTTCACCTTTAGCAAATGAAAAAAGTACAGCATATCGAACTCCTTCAGGAGCATTGATTTCTTGAATTAGATTTAGGTTGCTATCTGGAATTGGATACGAAATCGAAAGAGAATGATTTTTTAGTAAATTGAGAAGTTCTAATTCTTGCTCAATTTCTTTTTTTGTTCGCCAATTATAACAGTAAACTCGAAAAACAAACCTTATTTCATTATCCGAAATAAAGTACGTGTGATTTACTCCCGTTCTAAATAATTTACACTGAAAATTTTCTGATAGTTGATATTTTTCCTTTATAAAATTTCCTAATTCTGTTTCCGATAAAGTTGAAGCTATTACTGGGAAAGTTGTCATTGAGCACTGCTATTTAATAATTACGGCTAACGGAAAAAGTATTTGCGAAGTGCGGGCTGAATTGAGCGAAAAGTTCAATTTAGACTAAACGTAGCCGATGCTTTTTTCTTACACTAAATTACTCTTTTTTGTGGAATAGAAAAGCAGCGGCGGCAAAATATTACAAAATTTCCAACTAAAACTTCACCCCGCACTTCGCCAATACTATGTTATCTGCAGCCAGAATTGCGGTTATTTAATCATTTATGTGAGATTCGACATCCATTTGTTGATGAAGTATTCTGATAATTTCTATACATTCTTCCTTAAAGTTAATTCTGTAAAATATAAAATGAGATTTTACTCGAGAACGAAAATATCCTTTCCTAATTTCGTTATAATCTTTTCCCGATTTTGGATTTTTAGAAATATATTCGATTTCATCCATAATCAATTCAAAATAATAGTCAGCTTGTTCAATCGACCATTCTTCAAAAGTATAAAGCCAAATATTTTCTAAATCAATTTCTGCTTGTTTACTGATTTTGTAATTCATTATTCTGCAGAATATTTTTGATGTAAGTTTTGTTTGAAAGTTTCTCTATTAAAACTAGCCGCAAATCCCGATTTTTCACCTTTTTTAAGTTCTTTAATTAATTCAGATTTTTTAGTTTCCTCGTGTTCAAACATTCTTAAAGCGGCTCTTACAACTTCACTTGCTGAAGAATATTTTCCATTTTTAATTTGTGAATTGATAAAATTGTCGAAATAATCGCCCAATAAAATCGAAGTATTTTTTGCCATAACAATTTGATTTAATATTCAAAATCAAATATACCAAGTTTTGGTATTTAAACCAAATTTTATTTACGTAATATTGGTCAAATCTGGTTGCAGATAACGGAAAAAGTATTTGCGAAGGGCGGACTAAATTGGACGGAAAGTTCAATTTCGACTGAACGAAGCAAATTGCTTTTTTGTGGAACTAAATTACAAAAAAAATGTGGAACGAAAAGCAATTTGCGACTAAATGCATCGGGTTTTTGTATTATATATTCAACCCCGCCTTTTGCAAATACTATGTTATATGTATAATTTAATTTTTCGAATTTAATTGCCTGTAATTGCTTATAAATAGGGTATTTTTAAAATATTACTATGTAAACAAATGCGAAAAAAAGCAAGTAAAATAAATAATTGTTGTACTAAATGTTGTATCTTTGAAATGTAATGCTTCCGTTTATATCTCGTTGGATTTACGTTGTTTCATTTGGTTGCATTGCTTTTCAAATTTAGTTCTATTTCTTAAATTACAAAGATTATGGCAACAGTTAAACTGATACTTAGAACACAGCAGATAGATAAAAACGCAGAAAGCCCTTTATATATCCGAGTTATCAAAGATCGCAAGTCAAGGTTTATCAGTACAGGATATAAATTCAAGGAAAACCAGTGGGATGAAGAAAAGCAAAGGGTGCGAAAAAGCTTCCCTAATTCAGCAAGGGTAAATGCATTGTTGTCTCAAAGGGTTGCAGATGCAGAAGGACACGTTGCAGACTTGGAACGAAAATCAAAAACAGTGTCGGGTAGGAGATTAAAGGAAGCTATTAAAGGAAAATCCTCAGTTAATTATTTCAATTATGCTTACAATAGGTTAGAGCAAATGAAACACGGAGTTTCTTATAGAACCTACAGAGGCTACAAAGATTGCATTTCGAAGTTTGAAAATTTTATAGAAAGTAAAGATTTGAATTTTGATGATATGACAGTTTCAATGTTGAAGGACTATAACAATTATTGTAGTAATGTTCTCGAAAATTCAAATACTACAATAAAGCACGCCATGACCATTTTAGCTAAATTCTTTAAAGATGCCATAAAAGAAGATTTGGTGGATGCTAATGTCTATCCATTTGATAAAATTCAAATAAAGAAAGAACCAGGAAAGCGAATGTTTTTAAATAAAGATCAAATTCAAGCTTTTAGGGATTTAGAAGTAAGTCAGAATTCAAAAGCACCTGTTATCAAAGATATGTTTTTGTTTTCTGTTTATGCCGGAGGATTGCGTTTGAGTGATGTTCTGGAATTGCAATGGGAACATATTAACCTCAAAGAAAATAGAATTACCAAAACTATTCGTAAAACAAGAAGATTTCATAGTTTCAAAATAGGACAAGTAGCAATTGACATTCTTAACAAATACAACGACGAAGGTCAGGAAGAATCAGACTTTGTATTTCCAATGTTGGAAAATAATACTCCGTTTTTCGAAAATAGACTTTATGCTAATGCTGAAATTGAAAGGTGTACATCTCTATGTTCTTTACACCTAAAGAATATTGGAAAAGCTTTAAAATTACCTTTCAATTTATCTTTTCATCTAAGCCGTCATACATTTGCTACCAATGCACTCAACAATGGAATGCGGATAGAACACGTTTCAAAACTAATGGATCACTCAGATATTGGGATTACTCAGATTTATGCTAAGATTATTTCTCAAGAATTGGATGACGCGGTGGATAAATTTGTTTATTAATTTAACCCGTAGTGCATTTGTAAGAGTAATATAAAAAGGTTGTTCCAAAATAGAATATTTTGTATATTTAATTAATTACCAGTTAGTTAAATAATATGAACAACCTGAAAGCAAGTTACAATAAAATTTTGAGAACGATTAATAATTTGGAAAAACAGGAAAGCTATCTTGTTCAAATCAGAAAACCAAAACTAAATGATAAAGAAGTAGTTTCTTTAGTATTAGTTGCAGAATATTTGGGTATAGACAGTGAATATGAACTCTTTCGTAAAATGCCAAAATCATTGTCCTTAAAGATAGAAAGGAGTGTTTATAATCGTAGAAAAAGGAAACTATTTCCTTTTATTGAACGAATAAGAGGGCGAATGTCGAAAGCCATTATCTCTAATGAAGAATATCATATAGTAGACAGCATGCCATTGGAAATCTGTAAAATGTCAAGAAAACATAGGTTGAAAATCTGCAAAGAAGAATTTACAACATCTCCTAATGAAGGTTTCTGTGCCTCACAACAAACTCGATATTATGGCTATAAACTTCATGCTGTATGCACAATACAAGGTGTTTTTAGAAGTTTCGATTTGAGTAAAGCTTCTGTTCATGATATTCACTATTTACATGATGTTGAAAATTTATTTTCAAATGTTACTATTCTTGGAGATAAAGGCTATTTGAGCAAACAAATCCAAATAGATTTGTTTAATTATCACAAAATTAAGCTGGAAGTTCCTATGAGAAAAAATCAGAAAGATTATAAAGAACAGCCATATCTGTTGAGAAAATCAAGAAAGCGTATTGAGACACTTTTTTCACAGTTGTGTGATCAGTTTAATATTAGGAATAATTATGCAAAAACTTTTCAAGGATTTAAAACAAGAATATTAGCTAAAATAACCGCTCTAACTGTGATACAACTCATTAATAAACAAAACAACAGAAATATTAACAATTTAAAAATTAGTATTGCCTAAATGCACTACGGGTTAATTTAGTATTTTTGTTAAATTTTAGCACAAAGTGGCAGCGAATTGAAAGCCTTTATTAAGCGAGATTTGATTATGAATAACGAATTAAGTAATAAGACAGTTACTATTTATTTTGATGCTCCAATGTCTTTTGAGGCAAAAAATATTAAACCCCTGAATGGTATTACTGGTTTATATTTTATTTTTAGTTCAGATATCCAAATACAATATCCTTTTGATAAATCAAAGTTGCTTTATATTGGGATGAGTGAGAAAAGAACAAATAGTATTGGTAGCAGACTAATTGGGCATTTTGAAGGCACATCAAAAAATATCGGATTAGTGAATTACAGAAAAGTAGAACCGCTTTGGTTTACTTATATCAATATTGAAATGCTAAGGAATATTTGGGATTTCAGAGTAGAGGATTTGGAAAGTTATTTCATTCTGAATTTTGTTAAGCACTATGGTGTATATCCAATTTGCAACAATAAAACAGGATTTGAAATACTTAATAATACATTGACAACAGATTTTAAAATTGATTGGAGTTACTTCAAATAAAATAAAGACAGAATGGAAGAAGCAAATAAAAACATAATCGAAGATACAAAAGTAAAATCAGGCAAAGAAATTTTAGATGATTTTTTCAAAGAAATTTCATCAATTGAAAACGTTGATAAAAAGATTGCTGAGAGTTTGGCAGAATTATACACCAATGGAAAATTAACTGACAAGAATGTGGTTAATGAACTACAAAAAATAAGAACCGAGAATGGCAACGAAAATTAGAAGCATATCAATTACAGGAATCAGGGGAATAAAAGATTCCATTTCATTACCGCTTAATGAAAAATCTGTATTGCTATATGGCGATAACGGAACAGGAAAAAGTAGTATTTCTGATGCTATTGAATGGTTTTACACTGACAAAGTTTCTCATTTGTCGGGTAGTGAAATTGATTTGAAAGATGCTTTACGAAATTCATATCAAAAAGAAAATGACACATCTTCTATTGCCATTTCATACACTAAAAATGCAATTGATGCTACAAAGAATTTGTTTAGCAAAAAAGGAAAGCTAATATCTGAAACGTCAAATTCTTCCGATGATTTTCAAAAATACTATTCCGCTTCACAAAACGAAAACTTACTACTTAGATACCAATTTCTGCGTGATTTCATTGACCAAACCAAAGGCGACAAACTCAAATACTTGTCAGACATTATTGGTTTTTCAGAAGTAACCAAAACGAAAGATGTTTTACGAAAAGTATTTAATTCAATTAAATCAGAAATAAAAACCCAAAACTTTGAAGCACAAATTAACAATGAAAAACAAACGCTAATTGCAAAAATTGGTGCAGCAGTGAGCCAAGAGAATAATTTGTTTGAAAAGATAAATGAAATTATTGAACCTTTAAAAACAGGAATTACTGTAAGCTCTATTGAAGATATTGATAAGGTTTTAAACCACATCAAGAAACCTGCAAATACAAAACAGATAACAGAACTTCAATTTTTAGAAAATTCTAACAAAGCACTTTCAACACTTAAGAGCGAAATCTCTTTTATTGACGAAGAATATCAGAAATACTTTTCGGAGTTCAACAAAATTGCCGAAGATGTTCAAAGCATAATGCAAACTTTTTTGGCTGAACTTTTGAAGTCGGGAGAAACTGTCATAACAAAGAAATTCCACAAAGAGGATAATTGCCCATTGTGTTTACAGGAAAAGAACCTTGAAGAGTTAAAAACTGACATTCAACGGAGGTTAAAAGAAATTGAAGAATCATCTAAAAAGAAAATTGTATTTGACAGCGCTAAAAAATCTGTTTCCGACATTATAGCAGAACGATTGAAACGACTTGAACTTATAGCGAATAATGCTTTACTGAATGAACAAGAAAATGAAAGTATCAAAAAGGCAATAAGTAATTTAAGCACCAAGCTAACCGAATATCAGAAATCAGCTAATGAAAAAGTTACTTCGGGAAATAAACTTCCTGCAAACAATATTTTGATTTTAGCTGAAGATGATTTCAAAATTCAAGAGCAAATTTCTACAAGATTTGAAACAATACAAACTGCAATTAAAAACGATAAATCAACTGAACTTTACGCAAACATTTCGGCTGCAAAAGATGCTTTTTTGAAAATCAAACGCTTTGAAAAAGACAAAAGTAAATTAGAATATCAAAAGAACTCTTTGGAACTTGTTTTCAACGAATTTGTAAAACGCCAAAAAGAGGGTTTGGAAAGTTTCATAAATGCGTTTTCTTCATACATCAACGACTTCTATCAATATATGAATCCTGATGAACAATTTCACGAAATCAGGATTGTTACCATTGGCGAGGATGATGAATTAAACGGAATTACTATTGAATACAAATACAATGATGAGTGGGTTTCGCCACCACAAAAGTATTTTAGTGAATCACACTTAAACTGTTTTGGAATTTCATTTTTCTTGGCTTCTGTAATTGCTTTTAATAAGGAGAATAAATTCATCGTGTTAGATGATGTTATATCAAGTTTTGACACTACACACAGAAAACGCTTTGCAGATTTACTGTTTGATAAATTTGCAGATTATCAATTCATTCTTCTGACGCACGAAGCAGAATGGTTTAGTTATGTCCAGCAATTAGCAAAAAGAAAAGGTTGGACAATCGGAGAAATAAAATGGACAGAAGCAAAAGGAACACACCTTGAAAAAAAACCAAGTGATCTAAAAGAGTTTATTGAACGAGAACTAGCAAACAGTTCAGTTGAAACCCTTGGAAATCCAATACGAAAATATTTGGAAGCCAAACTAAAAGAGATTTGTTTGAATTTGGATGTAAAAGTAAGTTTTAGACTAAATGATGTGAACGAAAAAAGAATGCCAGATGAATTATTGAATGAATTAAAATCAAAAATTAATAAAAATGGCGGACAAGACTTAAAATCGAAAGTTCCAGTTATCGAACGTGTTGCAAATTCTTCTTTACTGGGTAATTTACTTTCTCATGATAACCCGTTTAACCCTAAAATTGGTGATTTAAAAGCATTTTGGGCAGACATAGAAGAGCTTGAAAATATTTTTTACTGTCAGGAATTAACTTGCAAACGACCTAAGGTTTCCATTAAAAACTATGATAACGTTGCAAAGAAAATAAGATGTGGCTGTGACACGACAAAATATGATTGGAAAATTTAAGTTTTCACCTAATCTTAATTTACTGTGTAATTAAACTTTTGGAACATTTAGATTAAAAATAACGACAATTAATAAACTTTTTACTTAATGAGAATCGTTCATATTTCCGATATTCATCTCTCCAAAAATAATTATACGGAGTTTGAAAATAATTATCGTGAAGCACTAATGAAAGTTCTGGAAAGGGAAAAGTCTATAAAACCAATAGATATTATTGCTATTACAGGTGATTTAGTAGATCAGGGAGGTCACTCTTTACTTGAAATAGAGAAATTTTGTGATTATAAAGACCCATATCTTATTTTTGAAGAAGAATTTATTTTGCCTTTAAAAATAAAATTAGGTTTGTTTAATTCTAATTTTTTATTCATTCCGGGGAATCATGATGTCGACGAAAATGGAATAATATGGGTCGACGAAAAAAGACTTCAAGATTCAGAAGTTAATGGTAAGGTAGACGAATTACTTTCCGCAAATAGAAGTGGATTTAATAGTAGTAATAAGCGTATTGAGTTATTTAAAAATTTTGAGAAGCGATTTCATAAGGATACAGATAAGTATACCTTTTCTAACAATGAATCAACATTTATCTATGAATATTCCAATGGAGTAAAGGTAGGCTTTGCATTAATAAATGACAGTTGGAGATGCAGTACTTGTCATTTGAAAAAACATGAAGATAAAAAGTTGTATTTCGGTGAACAACAACTATATCACGCTCTTAATAGAATTTCAACGTTTGGTACCGCTTGTAATATTATTCTCACTCATCATCCATTAGAAAGTTACGCCGAGAAAGATGAGGTGTTTAGGACTCTAGCTCAAAAAGACTTTCATTTGCATTTAATTGGAGACAAACATCATCACGCTTATTTAAATCACATTACACCAACAGGAAGTTGTTTTGGCATCATGGCTAGAGCAGCATTGAATAAACCAGCAGAAACCGAAAATAAATGGCAACCTGGGTTTCATATTATTGACATTAACTTTGAAGAGGCTATAATTGAAAAAATTACATACTACAAATATATACATGATAAATGCATGTTTGGAAAAGATAGTGATACAGCACCGGATGACGGTTGTGACAATTCTAAACATAAATTATCATTTACAAAAATTGAAAGGAATGTAAAGGTAAATAGTCAAAATCTTGATAAATCTAAATTTTTCAGATCATGAACAAAGAGTATTACGAGTTAAGATATATTGAAACAAGTACAATTGATACTGGTACGTTTTCTTTATTTGATGATATTGAAGATCGCAGAACTTTATTGGATTTCATTTACGATAATGATAAGATATTTTTATTAGGGAATCCGGGTGTTGGAAAAACAACGGAATTGAAATATATTTTTGAGGAAATTTGGAAGGATATAGATACAAGCCAATTAATACCTCTTTATCTCAACATCAAAACTTTTAGAACAATATCGACGATCGAAGATTTAATTAATGTTGAGAATTGGCAAAATTTGCCATCTATCATTTTTATTTTTGATGGTCTTGATGAAATTGCCAATATTCAGGATTTTATTTCAGAGTTGGAAAATTTTATCTTGAAATACAATGATTTAAAAATAAAATACGTATTAAGTTGTCGTACGAATATTTATGAAAAATATTTAATAAATGTTCCTGAATTTAAAAGGGTCTATCTTAAATACCTTTCTTTAGATCAAATCAAAAGAATTTTTGAAAATAAGCATGGTTTACAAGTTTCTGATGACGGAATTGAAAATTTAGAGTCTGTTCTACAGACACCATTTAACTTAGATTCGTTTGCAGAATACTTTTTTTTAAATGGAGATTTTCCTTCTACGCTGGTAGAATCCATGGAGCTGTTCATTGACTCGGAAGTTAAAAAGACAAAAGAAAAACTATGTAAAAGATTTAACTTTACAGAATCTCAAATTTTATCTGCATGCAAAAAAGTGGCTATATCAGCAGAATTAATGCAACAGAATTCAATATCTGAAGTACAGCTGCATACAATTTTAGAAGATGCTGGAATTAGTATATTTCAAGAACTTCCTTTTATTGAAATTCAAGAATCTAAAACCGATTTCAATTTCAGACATAAAAATTATCAAGAATATTTTGCAGCAAAATATATTGAGGGTTTAGAAAATGAAAAAATAATAGATTTTATTTCTGTAGAAGGTTTAAAAAAAATAAAGCCTACTTTATTTAATACAGTTACATTTCTTCTTAATATTTTGGAAGGAATACGATTTGATTACCTGAAAGAGTGGCTTATAAAACATGATATTGAAATTTTGTTCTTTGCCGATGATGATAGGTTGTCACCTGAAATCCAAAACCAAATTTTTGAAACATATTATACAGAGCGATGTTTAAATAAAACTTTTTGGTTAAATCAGAATGGGAAAGTTAAAATTGATATTCTGGCAAAATATGCCGACTTCAATTTTATTATAAAAGAAATTGAGAATAAAGAAAGATTAGAGCGAAGTCGTATTTCGCTTATTGAAGTTCTTTCTTATAAAAAATTATCAATTAGTCAATTAGAAATTACTAAAGATTTATTTTTTAAACTGATTAATGATGAAAACGCCTATTTTCAATCTGAAATTTTGAAATCTATTAAAATTCAGAATATTCACAAAAAAGACTCAGTATATTGGAAACAGGTTCTACTTTTGCTCAAAAATTCAAAAGACAAATCTATATCTCATCAGCTTATCTCAATATTGGGCACTATTCCTGAAAATGAAAGAAATAACAATATTGTTTACACAATAATTTTAAATCACTTTAATCCTGAAGATGATAGGGTTCTTCGTGGTACAGAGCAATTGGTTGGAAATATAATGCTTAAGACAAATGACGCTGATTTTTTTATGAATTTAGTCAAATTACTTTTTGATGATAATAATACCTTACGCATTGATAGTATATATTCGCCAGATTTCAAAGATGATTTAGCAATTAGAATTGAGCAGTTTTCAAAAGAAGCTGAATTTAAAAATTCATTTTTAGATTTTTGTTTTTCAAATGACGTTAGATTGTTTTCCCGAGAAGAATTCTTAAGTAGTACTTTGAATAGAATTGGAGTATCTACTGAAGATATGTTACGTCTTCTGCAATCGAACAAAGTACAGCAAAACTCATTATACGTACTAAGTAGATATTTTACAGAAGATTCTATTGATGAGGTAGTAATCGCATATACTATAGGTCAGTTAGAATTTCTTAATGCAAAAGATATTCAATCAATCCGGAACTGGATGTCTCATGACAACAGAGAACTAGCTGTATATTGGCAGAGCAAATTTTTGGAAAAAGGTTATGAATTTTCAGAGTTATTATATACAGATGAGCAAATTAGAGATTATCAAGAAAAATATGAAAGTTTTAAGAAATGGAATTTTGAAATTTTATTTAACAAAGAAAAATTAATTTCTGAAATTCAACATTTCTTTGCAACTAATGAAATTGGAGAAATTGAACAAGCAGAATTTCAAAAAATATTTTGGAATTGGTATGAGATAACCGGTTACCATGGATTACGCTATTCTGTACACGCTGTTATTGAAACGGCATTTCGTAAACAAAACAAACTTAATTTTGATTTCGTAATTGAACTTCTCAATGATGAATACTTTTATTTATCTGTGATTAAATCAATATTGAGTCATAATAGTGCGAATTTTTATAAACTTTCAGAGGATAATAGAGAAAATTTGAAAGAATTGACCTATAAGTTGGAAAGAAAAATTGATTACAAAAATGTTTTAGACCTTCATCCAACGGAAATAGATAGGTTTTCGCCTACTATTAATTATGAATATATCAAAATTCTTTTATTCTTAGATATTAAATTTGAAATACAGAGAAGTGAAGATTTTTATCTTAATGTTCTTGAATATGGAAATATTGCAGGTTCTTCGGGACAAGAGAATGCTAATTTTATAGATTTCATAAAGTCAAGAATAATTGACCCGATAAAATTAAACAATAGAGTTATAAAAAATATCAAAGAAATCTCGCTTCGATATTTGGCAAAAAAAGACCATTTTGAATATGCAATTGAGAATAATCTAAATGAATGTTATACGAAAATAGGACAACAATTAATTGAGGATGATTTTTTATATTTTAGTAGTGATATTCTTGATTATTTTTCAGATAAAATTGATAATCCTCTCGAATATCTGAAATCTTGTTGTACAGATGTATCTACTCATTTGTGTTGGAGAGCAGTTAATCTAATTAAAGAAAAATATAATGATGATGCTTTTTGTTTAGAAATAGCAAGGACATATTTAGGGAAAGATCACAAAGAATTTATTCATAAAGCCGTAAATATTCTTTTTTATACAAATCAAAAGGATTCCTTGTATTATTATGATGTTATGCTCAATACAATGATAGATATTCAGCATGGGGGAGCAAGCGGAAATCTTCCAAAAGATGTTTCCAATTATAAACGATTAAATGAGCTTGAACTGATTGAACCACTATTTTATAAAATTTTTGTAGAAACGTATGAGGGTTCATTTTACTTACATCATTCAAGGGAATTTTTGAGAATTGTTATTGCTAATCTTGGTTATTGTGAAGAAGGATATAATAATTTGAAAATAATTTTATCAAAGATTAAATCTGATGTTGATGATAAAACTAATCAAGCTTTTTATATTAACCATTTAATTGAAATTTTAGAAAACTCCTATCTGAAATCAAATTCAAAAAAAATTTCTATAAATGATGTGATAAAAACAATAAATTCTTAAACTTTTTTCAATCATTGAATAAGAAAAATCTTGCGTTGCTTTTCATAAAATTTTTGTAGAAATCATCTCTCTGAACATAATTCACGTTAGCTAAGAAAATTTTCTTGAATTTTGTACAAATAACAAAGAAGCCAAATTGTAATTCCGGTTTTAATTTTTAAACTTCTTACCTGACTTTCATTTATACCAATATTTGGCTGATGAACATTACATAATATTGAATAACAATCACAAATATATTGAATGTCTTTTTGTGTAAATTCTTCTAAGAATCCATACTCGAATTTACGTGTGAAATATTTGATTTTTTTACTTCGCGAAACCTTAACGAAATGAATATCTTGCTTTCCATTGTGATATTTTTTAAATTCAGATTTGAACATCTCATCATTTTTAATCTTTTCAAAAGGTGCAAGTTTATCATCTATAAGGTATTCAAGTATTGTCCTTAATGAAATTAAACAGTGTCTTAATTTATCAGGGTTCTCTGAAGATTCTATAGCATAATTAGCACCAAGCCATAAGTTATCTAATTGAAGTTCTTCTAAAAGTGGAATTAAGTTTTTGTTAAGTAAATCTTCCTTCTCAGTTAGTTTTTCATCAGCAAGACTTTCAATCAAAGATTCTTTTAATTCTTCCGTTGATTTAAGATTTAGAATTTCTAAATCTGTTATAAATGAGAATTGAACTTCTGGATTATTTGATATTTTCTCACCAATTTGAGAAATGCTTTTTAGAGATTCAAATACATTTGAACTGTAATAAATATTTTTTGAAAAATCTGGGATTATTTTTTTATAATCAGGAAATTCAAAATTTGGAATTATAGTTTCAGAAACGAAAGTCTTTGGTAAGATTACACTGATTCTATATTGGGTATCAATCATATTTTGAACACCTGGTGGCAATGAAAATATGTTCATTTGTTTGGTAAGTTTCCATAATTTAGAATCTATTCCGGAAAGCTCTTTAATTTTGTCGAAATTATTTGTCATGAAAGTTTCTTTAATTGATTAAAATAAGACTGTTTTAACCATATATCTCCGTCTCCAATTGCAATGAATCTATATTTAGCTCTGGTAACTGCAACATTCAATAAATTTGGTTTTTGTGAAGCCCAGTTTGCGGCACCTTTTGATTTTTCATCTAATCCCAAACATAAGATGACTCCTTCCGCTTGTTTTCCCTGAAAAGTATGTACTGTTCCTATATGAGTTTTTAACCACTCTGTCATTTCATTATTGCTTACCTCTTTATGCTTTTTTATTTCATTTATTAAATATTTAAAAAGAAAGCGGTTAAGATTAGACGCGATTTCACTAAATGGTGTTATTACAAAAACATCAGGTAGATTTTTAGTGAAATTTATTTCTTCTTTTAAAAGGTCTTTAATAATATCGGCTTGCTCTTGTACAAAATGTCTTCCAATGACATTTCCTTTACAATGAATAAATGAAGTTTGAAATTTTACACTAACATTATCTTTGTTAGCCGTGCAATTATACATGGTATTGTCATACGCAATACTGTTTGAAATTTCAAACATAGGACTGATGCAACGTCTATGCACTCTCAATGGCATTCCTATCCATTCTTTTTTACTATTGATTGTCAGATATGAACCAAAAGGATTTATCCTATCAGCCATTGATTGCACCGAGAGTTCAGAACTTATTTGATTTCTGTCCAAATCAAAATATTTACTAATATTATCCGTAATTGTGTTTGGAATAGTTACGACTGGCTCAATTTGAAAAGGATCACCGACAACACTAACTCTTTTTGAACGCCAAATAGAACCAGCAGCGGCTTGTGGCACTGCCTGACCTGCTTCATCAATGAAGAGCCAAGGAATATCTTCTCTGTCTAAATCCTTGAACATCGTTTGAATGGAGGCAAATGTTGAAGAAATCACAGGAATTACCAAGAAAAAAGTGTCCCACATTGCTTTTATTTCTTGTTTGGTAGCTTGCGTATCGCCTTTTAAATATTCAAAAAAGCCAGCTAAAGTGGTAGAAATTCTGCTTGAAGTTGAATTGGCTGTCAGAATAAAAATTTCATTAAGATTTAAGGAAATTATAAATAATTCAGATTGTAATTTTTTTAATTTTTCAGAATACCACGGACAAGATTCCTGTGAGTTTTTTGATTCTATATTTTCCCAAAAATCAGAATCAGCATAATTATTTTTTAGTTCTAGCCTTGCTTTGTTAGCCAAGGTTTTTAATTCGTTAAGCCGTTTGTTCAAAACAGATTTCTCATCAGTTTGTTTTGTTTTTAGTAGTTTTAAAGTATCTAGCTCTGACTCCGTTTTTGATAAAATAGAGCTTTCAGTATTTAAATTCTCGGAAATTTTATTATAATTATTTAATGCCATTTCCAAAGCATTTTTATATGTATTTCGTCTGTTTTTATTGAACCAATATGAAAAAAAGCTTGGCTTACTAGTTTTAATTATTGAAAGCTCGTTTAATGTCGTTTTTTTATTTTTTTCTAATGCTGAGACTTTAGTTTCTTGGTTTTTAAAGCTATTTTTTAATTTTTCAAAATCAATTGTCGTAGTATCTAATTCTTTTGTTACTTTAAATAGCGATTCTTCGGTACTAATTAATTCTTTATATTCTTTTTCAAATAACGTTAGTCTTTTCTTTTCCGAAGATATTTCATCAAGCTTATTTTTAAATTTAGTTTTTATCGCACTCCATTCCGAATTATCAAAAATCTTATCTTCTTTAAGAGTGTTTTGTAAATCTTTAAATTCAGCATTAAACCACAAACTACTTACTAATTCATTTCTGTTTTCTTTGTTGCCTAAAACGGCTGAAATTAGTCCCCAATTGCCTTCATCAATACATTGTTCAGCAACTGTTTTAAAGTATGATATATTGGAACTATAATGCGTTGAGATTTCTTTTTTTAAAGGTAATTCTTTTGAGATATTTTCTACTGCACCGTTATTTGAAGAAGCTATTAGGATTCCTCCGTTTGTCAATTCTTTGATTGGTTCATAAATATAGGGTGAGTACTCTTCATTGATTTTTACAGAACCCACTTTTTTAAAAGCTTGGGAAGGATTTTCAATTTTACATAATTGTTTTGCACGTTTTACGATGATGGGTGCAATAATATCTCTTAGTAAAGTTGTTTTTCCTGTTCCTGGAGGACCATTTACAGAGAACATACCTTCCTGATTGTTTTCAGATAAATTATTAAAAATGGTATTTATAGCAAACTGCTGCATTAAGCTTGAAGTATAGTCAGAGGGCCAGCACCCATCTGGATAATTATCTGGGGTTAAAACACTTTTAAATTTTTTTATATCTTTTACAATATCAATTCTTTCAGATTGCATACCCAAATTCCCATTTAAATACTCTTTAAAAGCTTTTGGTATTGGTTTTTCGATATAATTCGAAATAATTTTTTCTAGGTCTTTAGCATAAAAACTATTAAGTATCTCCGCATTAGATGTGACTTCTTTATCATTCTTTGTTTTAAATCTCTCAACTCTTTTAATATAAATATCTTTCAAAGGTTTGATACTCCATTTGCTTAATGAATCTATTTTATCTTGAAGCTTTAGTAGTTGAATGTTGTTTACAACTTTTGAAATTTTTACTATTTCATTGTTTGCATTGGTTATTGTCTCTTTAAAGTTTATGTAAATATATTCTGCTAAATTTTCTTTGATAGTCTCAAAAGTGGTTTCCCAATCATCATTATTTATTTTGCCATTCTCAAGTTGGCTAAGTGCCCATGGCAAAGTGGATAGTCCTAACGACTCGTTTATATATTTACCATTTTCATCCAATTTTAAGGAAGCATAGCATATTTTTGAATTTCTGAAATTCTCATCTTTTTCTGTGTTTTTGAAATAGGTTGTAACAAAATCATTTACTATTGATGAATCAAAAACACCTATGTAAATTGTGTACTCAAGAACTTTGTTTTGTTCTGCAGATTTTAACGGAATTTTCCAAGGTTCCTTTTTTTCGTTAAGTACATCTACATTTATGTCTGATACTTTTGGTACAGAAGCAGGGCTGAAATGCTCAAGTTTATGCCAGCAAGATAGTAATTTTTTATGTTCGTTCATTGATGATTATTTCGATTATTTAATTACATAAAAATAAAGAATATTTTCAATCTATTATCTTCTCCTCTGAAAAGAAGTCATCTGTTCCGGTATTATCGGTATCTTGTTATTCAGAGGAGTAGAATTGCTGTTTTTTATCTCATAATTAAAATCAGTCTTTTTAAAGAGAAAATTGTTTTCCGTTTCCCTTTCTTTCACATAATCCTTATTGGCACTAGCTTTAAGTTGCTCCTGTTTTTCCAAAGTATATCGTGAAATTAATTCAATTTTTCTTTCGGGAAGTTCTTCCAATTTTTTGTCAAGTTCAGCAATTTTATCTTCGGTCATTTTAGTTTGGAGTTCGATCTCGGTCACATTTACTCCTTTTTGAGATAAATTTTCAATGGCTTCAGAAACCAAAATTTTCGCAGAATCAATTGACTTTTGATAAAAGGGGAGTTGGTTTTTCCAATATTCTCCATTTTCACTTTCCTCTTTAGAGTAGCCTAAAATCCTGTTGTAATTGTGCTGAGCTTTGGTTACATCTTCCTGAACTTTGATAAAATCCTCATACTTTCTCAATACAAAAGCATTGTCGGCAAAGAATTTATTTTTCTCGTTTTCCATCTTTTTTTTCATCAGTTCAATTTCAATATTGGCTCTGGTTTCCGGATTGGTGATAATGGCAGTTTTCAGTTCCTGCGTGCTGATATCGGAAATATCCAAAACGTCAGCACCTTTTTTCATGGCTTCCAAATATCTAGCTTGTTTGGATTGCAGTTTTTGAAGCATAAAAACATCAATACTGTCATTGGTCAGCATAAAATTGATCCGCACATTTTCATTTTTGTTTCCTTGCCTCCAAGCGCGTCCTTCCACTTGTCGAAGTGATGTGAAATTATAGGGCAACGAAAGAAGATATACATCCGTTGTATTCTCCTGAAGATTCATTCCTTCCTGAATCGCTTCGCTGCCAATAACCACTTTTATTTTCCCAGAATTGAATTCATCCTGAATTTTCAATCTGTTAAGTTTGCTTGTCGCTCCAGTAATCACTCCAATTTCTGTAGGTTTGTAGCCGATTTCCTGTACGAGATATTCTTTTAGTTTTGGAAATTCAGAAACGGCTAATTCAGAATAAATAATTTGCCCTGAATCTGGAATGTCTTTTTTGTTCTGCTGGATCAAATCCATGGTCTGCTTTAACTTCGGAGAATTTTCAATAAATTCATTCAAGGTAGGTTTTTCTCCTTCATAATACGGAGACAAATAAGGAGAGATAGCAATCAAACGTGCATTAAGAATGTGCGTTAGAATCGCTCCTTTTTCACTTTCTGCAAAGTTTTCATTCAATAAATCGTATTGCTCATTTGTCAAATCATTTTGCTCAATTTTATATTCTTTATTTATTTTCGTAGGACGAATAAGTTCGGGATTGTCCTCTTCACCTTTAATATCAATAAACTCCGAGAGCAGTTGCTGAAAAAGAGAATTATTCTTGAATCTTCGGACATTCGCTTTAAACTTTACATCACCTTTAGCATCAATCTCCATATCATTATCCGCCTCCATAAAGGTTTCAAAGAAAGTATTGACATTAAAATATCCCGATTCTTCCAAGCGTTTGTTGGCAATAAGCGATAGGATGGAATAATACTCCAAAGGTTTGTTGGTAAAAGGCGTTGCGGAAAGTAGCGTAACATTTCTGCCGTCGTATTGATCCTGAATGTATTGTGCCGCCATCCACGTATTGATTCCGAGTTTTGAAGTTTGTTGGTTTTGACTTCTAAAATCCGAAGCAAACCTGCGGTCTTCAATTCTCACTTTTCCTACAATATGATTGGCGTTGTGAACTTCATCAAATGTCAGATGGTCAAATCCAAAATCTTCCCAATCGTAGATTTTCCCTCGCTTCATTTTTCCTTGGATTTCTTTTTCTTTTTCCAATTCTTTCTGGAAATCTCTTTCGCTGATGGAATTGACACTTTTTAATTCATTCTCTGAGATGTATGAAAATTTGGAAGCCAGATTTTCAGTGACATTTTCGGAAAAGCCAATGTTATTAAAACCTTCGTAGGTAACGATGGTAATTTCACTGTCTTTATTATCGAATCTAGACAAATCATAATCTTTTCCTAGATTTCCTAAAACATTGACTTTGGCATTAGGAATCGTCTCAAAAATCGTTTCTACCCATTGTTTTAAAATACTATCGTTCGGAACTATGATAATCGGTTTTTTGGCATTTCCACGCTCCATTGCTTCATGCATGGAAAGAATTCCCGATAAAGTTTTCCCGAATCCCACTTCATGGGCCAAAAGTCCAACACCTTTGGTAGTTTGTCTACCAATTCCTGCTTTCTGAACTTCTGTTAACCGCAATTCTCGACCTTTAAAATTCAAATGAATTTTTGAAAACAAAGGAAATTTCGAATAGTCCGGAACGTGAATATTGTTGTAATTTCGGTTGAAATCCTTAACAAAACGTTCTCTCAAATCATCGGATAATTCTTCCCGAATAAACTTGTAAAACAAATCGTTGGCTGCTGCTTTTCGTCTTTCCCGGATTAAAGCATTCCGTTCTTTGTCGCTTCCCGTAACGGTTTCATTATCAACAAAACCTTTAACTTCCCAAGATGATGATCCAGCAAAAGCATCACTAGATAAAGTACCTACAAAGTCTTTAAATTTTTCGGCAAGATTGTAATCTACAACTGCTGTTTCAGAACGTCTTGTAGTATAATTATAGTATTCCTTTTCTATTTGTCCTAACCCGAACTGATGTATAAATTCGTGATTCGGGCTGATGAAAATTTCATCTAAAGTTTTTGGTTTTGGAAGAACACTAAGAAGCAATTTCTTTTGTTTTTCATATTGGTTTTCTGTTCCGCCAACGGAATATTTATCAGAAAAATCTTTTTCAAGCTGTTCTAATTTTGCATAAATATTTCCTTCGGCATAATAAAAATCGTGTACCCATTTTCCATCCATATAATTGGCAAATTGGTAGTGTTTTCCATGATTATTCAGTGTTCCGTCATATTCAGTATCTCTGAAGGCTTGAATCTGTTCTTTGGTAATGTCGGAGCTGTTTTGTAGCGAAGTATTGACCATTTCATCTGCTTTCGAAAATTGATATTTTAGAATTCCTTTTTTAATTTCAGGTTTCGTCTGGATTTTATATTCCGCATTTCTTTCATTTTGGGATTGAATGATTTTATCTGCTTTTTGCTGGATTTCATCAATTTGGCTTTGGTCAAACTTCTTGGGTTCGCTAGTAATTTGAGATTGTAGTTTAGAGTATTTTTCAATTTCCTTTAAAACTGCCGGAGATTTGAATTTTACAGCATTGAGTGTTGAAATTACCTGTTCAATTTTTTCCAAAGTTTCGGATGTCTCTGGAATGTTCTTTTGACTCGAAGCCTTCGTCGAACTTTTGGTTTCTGAAACTTTATTCTCAGTTTTAGGTTCTTCAATTTCTAAAAACAAATCTTCAAAAAGATTTCCGATTCTTTCAGTTTGTTGTTTGTTTTTAAGTTGCTCTATTCTCGATAAAGCATCATCTAGATTCCCGTGAACATAGTTTTCCAAACGCCCGAAACGATTGGTTTTTTCACGCGTTTCGCCAAGAATTTTTTCAGGATTTTGCTCAAAATAGTCTGAAATATTCTGAGATTGTAAGAGAGTATTTTTCTTTAAAATGATAATGTCTGTACCGATTTGCGTTCCGGCAAAAGCTCCGACCGGCAAACGGAATCCTTCTATAATTTCTGCCTTTTTCAAATTGTTTTGTCGGTTTAGCCAACCTGAAGGAAGCACCATTGCCAATGTTCCACCATCTTTCAGAACGTCCAAACTTCGTTTTACGAAATAATCTTCGTATTTGGATATTTTAGCTTCTTCGCCTAAACCTTTGTAATAGCCCCGATGTTCGCCGTAAGGTGGATTTCCGATGACCAAATCGTATTTTTCCGAAACCTCTTTTTTACTGCCTTTTTCATCAATAAATTCAGTTTCAAAAGAACGAAGGTTGATAGAGGCTTCAGGATAAAGGATTTTAGCAATTTTTGCAGTCGTTTCGTTGATTTCAAAAGCGGTAATGTTTGCTTTTAATCCCAAATCTTTCGCAGCATAAAGAAAATTTCCGGTTCCGACACTCGGTTCTAAAACTGAAACTTCCTGTCCATTTTTAAATTGGTCTTTGATTAAATTACGAACGGTATCTACAATTTTGGAATCGGTATAGTATTCATCTAAGATTCCTCTGCCTTCTTTTGCAGTTCCACCGGATTCGTATTGATTGCAGATGTCTTTTAAATCATCGGTGATGATGAGATTTTCTTTGAGAACAATTTTGTTGTCGGCAGAAATGAAACAAGTTGCGGAAACGACTTCTGCAACTTGCTCGTTGGTCAGTTTTTGACCTTTGTATTTTGAAATAAGAGCTTCTAAATCCTCATTATTTTGAGCAGATAAATCTAATTTTCGTTCTGTACTATTGGATATAGCTCTTCTGGATACGATTCCGCCCAAGGAATGTTCTTTTCCTTCATTTTCTTCAGCATTTTGCGGTTGTGCTCCGTCATTGGATCTTCCATTTCTGTCTCCGACCAAATGCTTCCAGATTGTGTCTTTAAGTCCATTTCCAGCATTGTTGCTGTCCACATTTTGTCCGCTTGTGTTATTTCTGTTTTGCTCGGATTGGCTGTTTTGGAAAGGTTTTCCAGAATTTCGTTCAGAAAATTCGGATCCCAAGTGCTGAGTGTCGGAAATTCGGTTGGATTGAGTTCTATCATTTGCATGTTTTGAAATTTTTGGTTCAACTAAAGTAGTATTTTTCTTTTGAAGTTGGAGTTTGTTTTGTAAATATTCGCTAAGGTTTTGATGGCCGTTTTCAGAAATTCCGTACAACAAACGGATGTCTTTACTATTTTTGTTTTGAAGTTCACCAAGAATTTTTCTGGTTGCTGTATCTCCTGTTTTGTTTCCGCTTAGGCATAGGAATATTTTACCATCAAAATTCTGATACCTGTTAAGAAATTTCTTTGTGTTGATGGTAGAATTCAAGGTTATAAGAGTTCTGTTATTTTCCTGGCTATTTAATTTCAAAAGTTGTAGAAATGAAAGGGTATCCAATTCATTTTCAAATACAATTAGTTCATTTTTGCTTCCTTTAAGTACGGAAATATCATCATTAACGTTCATAAAATCTGTTGTTTTATTTACTTTTTCTGTTCTTTATAAAATGGTTGAATTCAAATAGTTCTTTCGCTGAATCATCCCAATTTTTTCTAGGCAGTAATTGAAGGCTTACAAAAACATCACTTTTTTTGTTGTAGGAATCAATACGCTCCAATCTTCCGTTGTAATCATGTTCTGCATGTTTGTAAATTGAGTAGGGTAGAATGGTATCTGTTGGATAGATATAAAACCGAGTGTAAGTCCAAGGAGAATTGATTTCAAAACGTTTGTATTTTTTATTGAATAGGAGTGTATCCGATAAATTTCTTCTGTTTTTATAATTCGGAATTTCTTCTTTTGAAAAAATAGCTCCTTCTTTTTTGTTCCATACCAATGAAGCTTTTTGCTTGTCAGAAACATCTGAAAGTATGATATTACCGCTTTCCGTACCCAAGGAATAACACAATGAATCTTTGATGTAATACATCTCTTTATTGATTTCGGGGAACGTAAGATCGGGAACCAATTCTATAAGCGTATCTCCCGAATAATTCATTTTTGACAAATGGAAATTCTGCATTCTGTCCAAACCTTTGGAAGCATCGAAATACACATTGGAAATCATGTCGATTCCACCTTTTTCGGATTTGATTTCTTTGTGACAGGATAGGAGAGCTAACCCCAAAATGGAGCATGAAAATATTGGTTTTCGTTTCATTTTAATTCGATTTAAAAAAAGCGGCAAATCATCAGACGTACCGCTTTCGGAAAATGGTCAGGTATTATTTATCGTTTAATGCTTTGCTCTCGTACGTTGTTTTTTTCGTGCTTATTGTCTTGTTCCAGACCTTCCAAAGGTTTATTGGTGTTGAGTCTGTTCATGTCGTTGTCGTAGAGTTTGAGATTCCTGTTTTCAGGATTCAGAATTGCTTTTCCTTCCACAATTTGATCATTTTCCTGAAATTTCACTTTGACTATATTTCCTTTTTCAAGGGATTTTATGGTATTTTCCTTGTACTCCGGTTTATCGAAAATAAGATTGGATTTTTCAACAATTTTGTCAGTATCCACGCCATATTTTTGATAGAAATTCTGAAACAGATAGTTTCCTTTTTCTGTTTTGGGTTCTTCGAAGTTGAATTGGATAAAAGCAGTTTCCTGCTGATCGCTTTTCGGGTTGTGAAATTCAATCTTTACGCTACGTCCTTCCATAAGATTCACGGCTTCTTTTGCGGTGAATGAGTTTTCTCTATTGACCGGAAAATTGTGAGAAATTTCTTCGTTCTTTTCGTTGGTTAGCTTTGCATGATACGAATTGATAAAAATGCCACCACTTTCCGTTTTGTTGAATTTTAAGGTAAAATCAGCCTTGTTTCCAGGAAGTGTTTTGTCGGAAGTGGTTTTAATTTCAAACTGCTGTTCTTTAGAATTTATACCTTTTTCTAAATCTTTGTGAAGTTGTTCGCCTTCTCCGAAACCTAGGTATTTCAATTGGTCTTTTAAAAATTTTACTTTGTCGAATTCTTTTTGTGTTTCCATACTATTTGGATTTTGATTGTTACTATTTATTGATCGTTGTCTGTTGTCAAATTATCTTCTGAAACCTCGTGATTTCTGTATTTCTTCAGTTTCTTTTTGTTCTTCTCTCATTCTGTTGGCATCTTCAAATAGATCTCTATCGTTCACAATCAGTTGAATGTCGGAATTACCTCCTTTAGAAATTTGTTTCTCATCGGGTGAAATACTGTTTACGTTGTTTAATTCTTTAGAAACAATATTCAGGTTCTCGGTAATTTCTTTGGCGATTTCAGGATATTGGTCTATTTTGTCCTGAAGAAAAGATTGAAGTTTTTTCAGTTCGATTTTGTACCGATTCACTTCTTCAGGTTTTTCTCTTTCTGTAATCAATTGGGTAATGATTGGAGCATCTTTAATCATATCATATTCGATTATTTTTTGTTTTTTTTCATCGAATATAAAGGCAGATTTCGTCCAGTTGAGCCGTGCAGCATTCTTTTCATCATTAATACCATACTTTGAAAAAGTAGTAGAGTATTGAATTTCGTTTTTGCTGTTGCTCAGTATTTCGGAAAGATTCTTATCTCTTTCCAAAAAGATGACTTTCAACTTGGTATTGTTTTCCGTGAGCTGAAAAGTTGCTCTGTTTTTGTCGTTATCTGCAACAATGGTATATCCTTGCAGAAATTTCTGGATGTCATCTGCATTCAGTTTTTTGGAGAATGATAAATCTTCGTTGATGATTCCGAATTTTTTCAAATCTTCGGTGGGTAAATTGTTATTGTTCATAGTATGTTGCAATTAGATTATTCACTTTTATAAGGTCATTTAGAAAATGAGCAGGATTGATTAGTTTTCCATATTCTTTTACCATAAAATGTAAATGTGGTCCTGTAGAATTTCCGGAGTTTCCAGATTTTCCAATTATAAATCCGGCTTTTACATGTTCACCAACCTGGTAATATATTTCTGAAAGATGTAGATAGGCGGTTTCAAACCTGTTGAAATGTTTCACTTTAATATAATTTCCTCCGCCTTTAGAATCCCAACCTGCTTCAATAACAGTTCCGTCTAAAACAGCATATACATTTTCATAATTGGCCTTAAAATCGATTCCATTATGCAATTTTCTTGTCCCAAAAATGGGATGAATGCGGTTTCCAAATGGTGATGTAACGGTCATCCTGCTTTTCAGAGGCATATTGATTTTGGAAACAAAATCATTTTCACTGTTTTGGTCTTCCAAAAATTCAGATTGTCGTATGAACTTTCCGGGATTACCCAGATTTCTAGTATTTTCTTTTAGCATTTTGATTAGAGAATCTTCTACTTTTCTGAAATCGAAATTCTTTTTTTCGTTTTTTATTACACTTAATTTGAGCATCTGGTTTTTCAGAGAATCTATTTGACTCGTTAACCACTTCGTGGAACTTTCAGTTTCATTATTTAAATTGGATTTTGTAGTTAAATTCAATATTTGCTTCCACGATTTTTTATCCTTTTTTTGCTTTGGATTGTTCTCTTCAACCGCTTTAGTGTTCTCCAATATTTTTTGGTTTTCCATTTTCTTTGGCAGCATTGGTGTTAAAGTGTTGAACTGTGAAAATCCTGATGAATAAAAGAGAAAGGCTATTAAAGCGTAGTAATATTTCATTTTACTTGTATTCATTTGATTATGCTTTATTGTTTTCATTGACAATGAGTTCCACTTCCATATTTATTTTCCTGAAATTGGTCATGAGTACTTCGTCTTTTCGGTTATTCCCTTTTTTATCCACGAATGAATAGTAGATTGGCATCGGAACGTAGTTCTGTTCTTCATTTTTAATGGCTTTCATATCGAGATTAATTTTGCCGTTGATTGCGGAAGTTTTGTATTCTTCAGTATCGTTTTCTTCACCTTGAGCAATCATTCCCACCATTTCTCCGGTTCTTAAAGCGGCAATTTTTCCTGCAGGAATCATAAAATCCATTTTTTCATTGATACTGGTGGTTGTTCCTTGCTGAGAAATGGATTGGGAATATGACTTTTGTTTGATTTTTCCGAACAGTTTTTCAAGCCAGTCCAGTGTATTTTTATCTCTTGCTGAACCTGAAATAATGTTTCCTACAATAGCAGAAATCGTATCTGCTACTTCCTTTTTATAAAATTGTCGAAGCTGTGGAATTTCTTGTAATCCTAATAATACTGCCACTTTGTTACTTCTTGCGGTCGCCACTACATTGTCAATTTTATGGATGTAAATGGTTGGAAATTCATCTGCGATAATTCCGCCCGGAAGATTGTGTTTGGAATTGATTAATCGTAAAGTCCGGTTTAAAACCGACGAATACAAAGCAGAATTAATGTCCTGTGTTCCCGGATCGGAAGCCAATATCAAAATAGACGGATTTTCTCTGTCCGTAATTTTCAATTCCACTTCATCTCCTGAAAACACCCAAAAACTCTCTTTTGTTGCCAATCGGGAAAGGAATATTTTGAGTGTTCCGATTTGTCCTTCCAACTGGTCAAACGCTTTATTGTCATACGCTGTTTTGAAGGGCGAAAGCAGGGAAAGAATTTCTTCATTGGTAAAAAGCGTGTCGAAAATTTCTTTATAACTCCGGTTCATGAAAGAAAGAATATGGGGCAGATCCGAATATTTTCCGTTTTCGAGGGTAGCAAAAAAATAAATACAGGAAGACAGAAAGTTAATGGCAGATTGCGTAAAAAATGCTTCAGAACCACCTCCGGAACTTGCTCCACCTTTCTGCAACGAAGACACCATAGATTCAGCCATTTCTTGTGCTTCTGCTAAAGTTTGAATGTATTTTTTATGAAATGGGTTTACTCTTTTTGATTTTTCGACTTCATTCAGATTAATCACGTGGAAGCTGTAATTATATTCTGACTCTTTGCTCTTTTTCAATAAATAATGATAGTATGCGATTTGTGCTAAATCGGGAAATTTAAAATCATAAATGCAAAGACAAAAACCTTTTGCAATCATTTGTCTTATAGCCGGATTTATAATTCCAAAAGACTTTCCGGAACCTGGTGTTCCGATTACCATTGTTCCCCGAAAAGGATTGAGATTAATCCAGCCGTTATTCGTTTTTTTGTTAAATCTGAACAGATACGGAATATTAATGGACGTATCGGTTTGTACCAATTCCTGATTTTGGGCAAAACTTTCTTCTTCTATATTCCATCGGTCTTTTCCCATTTTCTGTTGCATCAGCTTTGAAATAGAATCTGCACCCATCTGAAGAATGACAGCTCCTAAAAAAGAAAGAACAGCGTATAGAATCTGATAAGTGCTAAGCATCGGAATAACTTTCGGGAAATAGGGATTACTCGCCAAAATGGCGAAATAAAGAGAACCGAATATCATGGTCAATCCAACGATAATGGGAAGTATAATTGCTTTTACAATGTTTAAATCCTGCTTCTTTTTGGCTCTTGTTCCCATTGCAACCAAGGCAATAAGAATTAATGTGGAGATTTTGGCATTGACCGGAGGATAGAAAATCTGCATTTTCGCAAACCCTTCTAATAATTTGGACACCACAGAAACTTTAGCATGCAGAAAAAACAAGGTGATACAATCCAATGCAACCACTGCATACACTGCTTTTTGCAGGAATCCGTAAATTTTAATCTGATGTTGTTGTTCTTGCATTTTATGAGAATTAAAAAATTCTAGTATTAGGAAATTAGAATGTGTCTGCTTTAAGGATGTCGGAATAATTCACTTTTATTTCTATGGCTCTTCCTGAGAGCTGTTCTTCGATTAATCGTATCATCATGACTTTAGAATTCGGAAAAGTGAATTTTTTGAATATATAGATATTCCTAAAGTTTTTCCTGAAATGTTTTTGAGGATTCAGCTGAAAAAGAGGAGTAAGCTCAATACTTTGGTTGTTCATTGCTTTATGGATTTTTTTATCTTCTATGGAAAATTTCAAATCCTCAATATCATAGCTCAGATTCGAGTTGTTTTTAAAGGTCATATCTAAAAAGATGTAATCACTGATGACATAGACGTTATTGATTTGGACATTGAGTTTTAGATTTTTCTCTTCCCGGATTGGATTTTTCACGGACTTATTCTGAATGATGTCCATTGCGAATTTCCTTAGCTCAAGACTTGAAAATCTCATTTTATCAAATTCAATAGGCTGCATTTCTTCAGGTTGGATGTGAATGTTCGTCACGATATTGAGGCTTTCAGAATTTCTGTAAACGGCTTTATATTGTGCAATAAACGATTGCCCAACAACGGTAATAATTCCGATGTTTTCTCCAATTGAAAAAGATGGGACAACATTTTTAGTGGCTTTTTCATTGTTTTCTACAGAATCAGACGAAGAATCATTGATTTTAATTCTGGCAATATTGGTGCTTGGTAAATCTCCGGTGAGTTTCTGGGTTGATAGATCCACATACTGAATCGGTTCCGGTGAAATAATATGCAGGTTGATTCCTTCGGTAATTTCCAATTCCGGTAAATCGGAAATGATTTGTTCTTTGGTAGCGGTTTGTGCGGTTAAAAATTGAGCTGTAAATAATAGCAGGGTATATAAGATTGCTTTCATTTTTATTTTTTTTGTTGGTTTTGTGAATTTTTAAGCTGGCTTTCATCAATAAGAAAGACATAGGAGTTGTATTTCAGTTTGGCTTTATTGGTTTTGATTAGGTTGGCGATAGATTTTGATGTGGAAGAAAATAGTTTGGAACCGATGCTGGTAAAAAATCCTTCTCCGCCCATATCCATTTGAGTTCCCTGAACGGAATTGCTTCCCATTTCGCGAACCATTTCTCTGAAAATACTTTGAGGAACATATAATCCTTTCATTCCGTCCACGTCATAAATGGTGAGATTGACAGGAAGGATTTCTCCTTTCGTAAATATGGATACAATGGTAAGATCAACTCTTTGCATTGAGAATCCTGAGATTTGACCGTAAAGAATGGAACCTTTACCAAGCTTTTTGTTTCCAACAAAAATGTCTTCCAGTAATCGAAATCGGATTCTGCTTCCCAGGAAACCTTTGTTGTTTTCGTCAATCACGGCTTTGATAAAGCTGTTTTCTTTTTCCTTGTAAAAAGCGTTGAACTCGCTATTAATTCCCGATTTACTTACGTTAAAGGTTGAATTGAGAAATGCGTCCATTTTTTCTTTATTGGCTTTGAGTTTCTGCTCGGCTGCCAATTTGTTTTGATATTCTGGATCTTTCGCTTTTTCCAAAGAATCCATGACCAGCATTTGCTGTTTCAGAATTTTTACAGGGTCTTGCTGGACACTTTGTGTCTTTTCTTTTGATGTATCAGTGTAATTATTTTCCGGTTTTCCGTAGGATTTATCATTCAGCATTCTGATAATTTCTGAAGATCTCTTGTAATCTTTATCATCATTTTGCTGATTCGGATTATAGTACGATGACGGATTTTCTTTCCTTTGATATTTTCTTGAAGAAACAGCTTTCAAAGAATCAATTTTTCTTTTTTGGTCTAATGATAACTGGTCACCATAGCTTAACAAGCTGTCATTTTCTTTGTCCAATCCATCAAGCATTGTTCTGTTATCCTCTTTTTTAAAAAGTGCATCATAGGCATCATTTTTTGTCATGATGGAATCCTGAGTTTCTCCTAAAGAAAGGGAAAGCTCTTTGGGTTTCTCATTTTGTGATGCATCTTCTTTGGTAAACTGAGCACCTACATATACAAAGAGCAATAGAAACGGCAATGCTAAAAGAGGCAGAATATATTTCTTCTGTTTGAAATCAATTTTTTTAATGTCCATGTTGCAATTGTTGATATTGGTTATACAGATATTCAATTCTGAGACTGTCTTTTTTTTGTAAAGCGTTTTGGTCTCTTTTTACTTTTAAAGTCTTGAGCTCAGTCACTATTTTTTCCATTTCTTTTTCGTTGTTTAGAGTTGTATTTTGGGCGGTATTACTTTTAGAATAAAGAATAGGAGGCTTTATTTTAAATGCGGTTTCAGAGGGAAAGAAAATTCCCTGTATCATTGATATTGCGAAAGAAACCGATAAAAAAAGCATCGAATACACAAAAAACTTTTTTGGATTCTTAACAACCCAATTCAGCCACTTTTGTCCGGATTGTTTAAAAAAAGTGCTCATTTTAATAGGAATTTTTAGTTTGGTTAGATAGTTCTTCGTTGCTAATGATCCGCCAGTTTTTTAGGAGGACACCGTGTGGATTGTTGGGACTTCGGATGATGTCTTCAAAGAAGCCTTCCGTAATAAGCCTTCTTGTAATGACGGATGATTTTCGGGTAATCATCTGTTTACCGAAAAAAGCGAATTTTTTATGCTCCATATCCAATGCGATAGAATCTGTATGGATGCTGACCATTGAACTGGAAGCAACGATTTGATTATAAAATCCTTTTTCTTTTAGGTTCGTATATTCTTTTTTTCCACTGTCGTCAATCAGATACAGCGATTTTTGGATATTATCCTTAATATAAGCATCATCAGGAGCGAGCGTGAAAAATAGCCTATGGAATAATTCGATTTGGGCTTTGTACTCGACAGGTCTGTTCAATAAGACATCGGTTTGTTTTGCAAGAACTGGAACGCCATTATCCAGAATGTAAATGGATTTGCGGGAATCCTGAATCATTTTGTACGCAAAGAAAAAGCCACTGATAAGAATAAATACTGCAAAAGCAATGGTTGATATTGAAACAATCTTATTGATTTTAATTCTTTGTTCTATGTTTTTAATAAGCATTTTTTTAGTTGTTGGGTTTTGGTTGGTTGTCGGTTGATGGTAATTGATGATTAACATTTATTTTCCGTTTTTCATCGCATCCTGCACTCTTCTTGATGCAGAACCTGCTGCTGCGGATTTTACAGCAGAAGCTCCACCTGTTTTAACTGCTAATACGGCTGCTTTTGCACTACCAGCCATTTTTCCTACGGCACTTTTCATTTTGGTCATCGCTCCGGCTCCTCCAGCAGTAACAATCGTATCGGCAATGGTCGGTGTCATGAGAACTCCGATTCCTGTCACGATATAGGCTACGCAGGTAAAGAGTTGATTGTAGATCATTCCGGAATTACTGACATAAACCATTAGGGCATCCAAATTGGTAATGGTACCGTTGGTTAAAAGGGTATCATATCTTTCGATTTCCATTTCATATCCGGAAGCGATGAGTTGCTGACCGATATTGATGATGGTGTACGCAACAAAAGTGTACAGATTGATATTGATGAATTTGGAAACCCAGCTGTACAATGAGTTTTCAAATCCGGGGATAAGTGCCATTCCAACAGCAATCGGACCTAAAATGATAAGAATGTACGCCCAGATTTTCTGGATAAAGAAAATAAGATAGACGCACACCCGAAGAATGGAAAGGCAGACAAATTCTATGAGTTCAGCGACTAATTTTTGCATCTGGAACTCCATTCTGATTTGCCATTCTTTGATGGGTTGAATGAGCTTGTCCAATCCTTCGCTGATGTCAAACCAGGAATCATCTGCATCCTCTGTCGTATTATTGATGACATCTTGTTTGGCATCTTCTTCGGCTTTCAGTTTAATGACGGCATCGAGTAATTGCTGTTGCTTTTTGAACCTTTGTATTCTTAAATCGTTGACTTCGGACTCTATATCACTGAAAATGGCAATTCCGGGCTCCGCAATGGCTTCAAAAGGAGCTTGTATCATATTGACAAATCCTGTCCAATACACGAGCGTAAAACCTATGAGAATAGGTTTCAACATAGGAGTGATTTCCCATTCACGATCACCAGCTGCCATTTGCCATCCCATATAGCCGAGGTACATCAATGCTCCCAAACCGCCGATAGCTCTCCCGACCAATGCAGATCCGGCTGCACTGTCCTGTACGCTGTTATCCAGCTTCGTAAAGACCTCCATAAACCATTTTTCAAAAGCACCGTCACCTTTTAAAAATTGGAGCAGGTTACTGTAATCACTATCTGTCTGGGCAAAGCCAATAATTGGTAATAAAAGTGCCAGAAAACAAAAAATGAATGTTATTTTTTTATTCATATCTAATATCTGTGTTTGTATTGTTGCATCACATTTTGAACAATGTCTTTATCCGAAGCAGGAGTCCATTGTGCAGGCAAAGCGGTTGATAAATGGTTATTCAAAATGTTTTTATAGTCAAGGAGCAATGTTGTTTTGTTATTGTATTTTCTTAATTCCTGAACAAATCTTCGCCATCTGATGAGTGTTTCGTGATACATGATGAATCGTTTTCCTCGGGGCATATCCATGGATCGGGACATGGTATATTTTTCTTTAATCATATCCAGCTCTTCTTGAAGTCGTTTTAATGTTCCTGTAGTATTGAGCGTTTCATACGTCTGCTGGTCTCTCAATCTCCAATCAATGAAATTTTGTGGTGTATCGGGAAATTCGGTGATGGGTTTCAGCATTCTTTTATAATACAGTAGCCAAAGGGGATCGGCATCAACCGTTGTGGACGTCCAATGGGCAAAATCCTGTACGCTTCGTTTATAAATAGTGTCGGAGGCGGCTTTTATCTTTTTGGCTTCTTCTTCCTGTAATTTTAGTTGTGCAAATCTTTGGTTTTGTATCCCTGTTGGTTTTAATGGCCGAATGTCCTCTCCATTTTTGTAATCTCTATTTCGGGATGGAGCCCAGTTTCCCCAAACCGTAGCATAAGCAAAATTGGTTTGAATGCCCAGAAGATATTTGGGATAAGGTCGCCAATCGCCCCAGCTTTCAAAGGTCATTCTTTTATGCTGGGCAACAATAGAAGGATCGTTCAGTCTCTTTACACTTTGTCCAAAAGCATTTGTGACCAAAAATAGAAAGAGGGAAAAAATTCCTTTTATGAATGGGTTTTTCATCATTTTAATTGAATATGTATTTGTATTTAATGATGATTTCTCCGACAATGGCTTTGTCTATATTGATGTAATTCCTTAGTACAGGAACCTGATACAGGTAGGGAATTTTCTTAGCATTTTGCAATCGTAAAATGATGTAGAGAATATTCCCATTGATATTTCTTACCCGTGTAAATATGTTTTCAATGAGCATCTCCCTGTCCATTGCATCCATCAGAAAGTCTTTGTTTTCATTCAATATATCCTGCGATACTTCCTGCTGAAGCTTTAAGACTTGTTTACCGATTTCAACGTAATATTTTGAAACCAAAACAGAATATTCAGGGTGCTGTGCTGATAAATCCAGCATGGTGTTTGAATTGGTCACAATCTTCCCTAAATACTGGTAGAGATAAACCAGCTTTTTACTTTGTGTCAATGCGGAATTGACATTTTTCAACTGCTGATAGATGTATTCTTGAATGGCGATGACCTGTGCCGTTTTGTTTTTAATCTCGTTATACAGTTCATTCTGTTTTTCATAAGAATCCAAAAACGTCTGTTCACTTGCCAATCGTACTGTATGATCTTTTGTAAGTTGAGTTAATAACTTGTCGTTGATAACAATTTGCTGACTATTTACAGAACCCCAAAAGAGGAATAAAGTTGATATGATTACGATTTTTCTCATTTTAAAAGTTTTTGATATTATTCATAATATTCTCCACAACCTGCTTATCCCGATTGACGTAATATTGAAATGCTCTTTTGTTCCGTAAAACTTTGGCTTTGATATCTCTAATTTTTAAGAGCATATGGGTGGAATTTCTGCTGAGTGTTTTGACTTCTGCCAAAGCATAGTCCAGTAAAATTTTACGTTCCGATTTCTCCATCTGGTTGATGGCTCCGTAAGAAAGAATGATTCCAGTTATTAACCGTGTTACCATTTGCAAGTCATCTACAAACTGAACTTGGGAAGGTAAAACTGCAATAATAGAGTAGGGAGCTGTATTGATTTCACCAATGATAGCCGTCTGATTTTGGGTGATTTTTGTAATTTCTCTGCTCATTGCGATTCCAGTAGGGATAGACTGAATGGCAAATGATACAATACGTAATCTGTCTTGAATCTTGGTAACTTTATCTTTGAAGTCATTCCACTGCGTTCTGTTTATGGCTTCTGTACTGGCATTGAGAGTTTGTTTCTGTCTCATTTCTTTTTGGCGGTCGTGTTCTTTCATTGTAGCATTGATCTCCAAATTCATCATCGGGAAAGAAACATTTTCTTTTTCCCATGCAGGAGTGGAACCACCGCTTGAAGATGTGATAACGACATACACTGTGGGAATCAATAGGATTTGAAAAACCTTCTTCATTTTAATGAGTTTTAGAAATTTCGTTTATATCGATTCATAATATTTTCCACAATTCCTTTATCGGTATTGATATATCCTGCAAAAGGATTGATGGAATTCCAGAATCCCAATCGATTGGCTTTTTCCAGTCTTAGCTTTATCGCCAAGAGCCATAGCTTTAGGTTTTTTACATTTTCGGAAATGTTATGCAGGATTTTGTAACGATCACCAGCAGTCGCAAGGTTTAATTCTCCGGAAGCAAGAATATCTGAAACGTCAGTAACGATCTTCAGACTTTGCTCATAGGTTTTTTGTGAAGCTTTCGTTCCAAAAATGGCATACTGAGGATGTTGTGATGCTAATTGAACTACATCTGAAGAATAGGTGTAGCATTTATTCAACTCACTGTAAATCTGCTGCACCTGAATTCCGTTTTGTAATGTTCCGGAAACTTCTTTCAAGCCTTTCAGTATTTTATTCTGAATATCGTTGGCTACGACCATCTGGGTTCCTACCCAAGCCTGAGCATCTTTTAACTTGGAAGTTTGTTCGATGACATCATTCTGTTTTGCTTTTAGGTTTTCTGAATACAGGATCATTGCTGCAGTTACGGTAGGGTCGATGTAGGTATTTTGAGCATACAGAAAGCTGCCAAATCCTAGAAATAATAGGCTAAACGGTTTCATATTGTTGCTTATTGATTAATTCCGAGAAACTGATATTTTGATTCTCTAATTCCTGTGAGATAATTTTAAAGACATTTTTCCCTTTGTGCGTTTTTTTCATCCTATTGTAATAGGAAACAATTTTTCCATCCAAAGGATTTTGATACAGATTGACCAGTGACACTAAGTTTTCAAGGCTGTCTCCAAAGTTTTTTAAATCCGATACAATTTGTAAAAGGGCTTCATCATAGCTTCCACATTTTTGCACATAATATTCAACAGCGGATTTTTCAGGTTTTTCTGTCGTATAGGTGAGATACTGCTCAAGGGAAACTTCATTTCCATAGATTTCACCTTTGGAACCACGTTTCAGATAAAATTCTTTGAAACGGCTACGTCCAAATTTGTTGTTGAGATTATTGATGGTGAAAATCTTATTTTGTTCTACTTTATTTAAAGAAAGTAAAGCCGCAATACGATCAAAATTGTCTTTGAATTTGGTTTGGTCAAGCAAAATGAAGGTATCGGAATTGTTGATGATGGAATCTTTTACGACAGCATTTCCGATAATGTCGTCCAGTTCCTGAGTTACGACAACAGCTTCACCCCAAAATTTCCGTACAGTTTTATAGAGATAAAGGATATATCCTCCCATCAGCTTACTTGCTATCGCTTTCCATGCTTCTTCGATAATGAGGGCTTTTCTGCGGTCTTTTCTAAGGCGCATTTTCTGAATGAACGTATCCATAATAATCAGCGTAACAATTGGAAACAGCTTTGGATTATCCTTTACATTATCAATTTCAAAAACAATGAAAGATTCGTCAAAGAGTGTATTATCAGCAGATTCGTTTAACGTGGTTCCATATCTTCCTCCTTTGTAAAAGTCTTTCAGAACAAATAGAAAAGTTCGAAGATTGAATTCATTCTCATTGATTTTATGCTTTTTGTTATTGAGATAAATCGGAAGAAATTTGTCACAATAGTCATAAAAACCATTAAATGACAATTCCTGAACGGCTAATTTTTTTTCTAATTCCTTGATTTTTTTGATGATGGAATATCTCATTGATTTGTTCCAGTCTTCAGCATTTTCAGGACGCTTTATAATTTCATCGTACTTAATGAGAATCAGTTGGGATTCATTATATACTTTTCTTTTTTCTTCATTTGAAAGCGTTTCATAAGCTTCATAAATTTTATAGAATTCTTCACCGTCATAATCGGGATTATTTCTGTTTTTATCGGGATGATGAAGCATTAATAATTTTCTTCCTTTTTCTTTGACTTCTTCCGTTGTGGCATCGAATGGAATTCCGATAATGTCGTAATAGGTTTTTACGGTGTATTCATTTTCTAATGCAGCTTCAATTTCGTCTTCATAGATATTATATTTTTGAAGATGTAAAAGCAATTCTTCGGAATCTTTGGATTCATACCAATTGGTTCCGGCATTGAAATATTGATGATAATACGACATCAGTACATTGTCCAGAATGGATTTCTGTTCAGAAGACAAAACAGCATCTGGACCTTTCCAAATCAGGAAGATCAGATTGACCAAAAATTCGATTTTCTCAATATTGAATTCTTTTTTATCCATCAGAAAAGGATTCATGGTAATCGGTTTCTCTTCGGTGTACTGAATGTATCTTCCGCCTTTGTATTTACACGTTCCGGAATAAGAATCTCCTGTGTCTACAATCACAACATCATAATTGTAGGTCAAGTACTGTTCAATGATATTGTTCATCAGAAAAGATTTTCCTGAACCTGAAGGACCTAACACGAATTTATTCCGGTTGTTGATTCTTCCTGTTTTCATGGGTAAATCTGAAGGATCTACTTTTAAAGGAACCCCTTGTCGGTCTGTAAATCTTAGGTAGAAATTAGATTCTTCGTTCACGGGGTAACTTTCTTTAAAAAAAAAACACAAGGCCGCTTCGCTTGTCGTCATAAATAAATCATACTCTCTAAGTTCCGTGGCATTGCCTGGAATGGCTGCCCGAAAGAGTTCCAATTGGTTATACGCATTCTTGGAAACAATGATTCCTTTTGTGAAGAGCTTGTTTTCGACCATCGATTGGATGTTTTCCATTTTTTCCAGAGTGTTTGTTGAAAATAGTAGCGAAAAATGAGCATTAACCACCAACTGCCCGTCAACAGCTATATTATGAAGCAGGGTTTCAATTTCTTCTGCTATAATCGCATTGGACGGAGAATTGTTGGCTGCGCCTTCGTGCTTTTTCTTCTTTTTGTCGAGTTCCCTTTGCTGTTGTGCTTGTAGTGGAATGGTTATGACCTGATTATAGATGATGGTTTCGTAATCTTCCAGCTCATTGATAAAACTAAAATTATCCACTGCTGTTTCGGCCGCCGCACCATTTCCTCCCAATAGGGAATAGGGTTCAATTTCAGAAGGCAGATCAATATTTTCTACATCAACATATGAAATGTTTTTAACGAATCGATTTCCGATTTGGAGATATTCATTCGTCGATTTTATATTATCAAATGATGGTATATCTGAAAACTTCATGGACAAAACTCCAGAAATATAATATTCAAAATCTTTCTCGAATATAAATTCAGGTTCGCAATTTTCCTGTTTTAAAAGCATCCATACTTTTTGACATTTGTCCCGAAGTTCTTTGTAGCTTTTTTCTGTTATATTGCCACCGGTCGCTGACCGGCCATTTTTCTTTATTTTATCATTTATAGTATCCGTGAACAATAGTACCGTTTCTATCGTTTTAAAAAGCCTTCCGTCAAAATGTTCTGAATACTTTTGTTGTAGAAATTGATTGGATGATTCAGCTGTATATTTTTTCTTGCTGAAAATATCGAGTTTTTGTACAATTCTTCCTTCTCCAATAATAGATACTACCTGATTGAGAACCGTATGGAAATTTAGATAATTGTCGGGATCCGCTGAATATTGCTCTACAATATTTTTTATTCTGATTCCTATAATGGGATTTCCATATTGCCCAAATAATACGTCAAAATCCCAAGCGTAATCTTTTCCATAATCGTAGCCGATAAAGGGAATATCAAATGTCTGTTTTTTTTGTAGTGCCATTTTTTGAAAGTTTTTTGTTGTTTACTCTTTTTGGAAAGATTAAAACCTGGTCAAAATTTTTGGTTTTGTTGTACAAACCGTTTTTGTCTTGTTTTTTGAAGATGTAATAAACACCACATCCGGTTACGGCAAGTCCTAATAAAGAACCTAATAGACCGAATTTGGATAATACAAGTGCCGCAATAACACCGCTTCCGATGACTCCTACAGCATAAAAAATGTATTTTCCTTTGAGTCCGAAGAATACAAGGGGTTTTTTAAGCCCCTTGTAGAGATAGAATCCCATATTAGGCAAAGAATGCAGTTACAAATTCCGGAACGACAATGAGGAAGATCATCGCACCTCCATAACCGAGAATTTCTTTGTTGACATCCTGGTCTCCATTCGTCCATTTGTTATAGACTCTAAGACCACCGATGAAACCAACCAATCCTCCAACGGCTTTTAGGATTAGTTTTATCGGATCCCAATAATCCCGAATATCACTGGCAGCATTTGAAATTGCCGTCGCACCGCCCTGTGCAAAAACAGGAGTAACGGCTAAGAGCATGACGAAAGCCGTAAGGACTTTTTTCATCATCATGTGTTTTTTGAATTTTTGATTCATAAAAAATGAAATTTTAGAAGGTTAATAATGAATTGAATGTTTAGTTTTAGGCGTAGAATTCCCCGCAACGGTTTTTTAAGTCGTTGTAAATGATACTGTTAAATATTTTTGGGTTTAGAGGTTACATCATGGACTGATACGTTTTAAATCCATCGGTATTGGCAATAAGCTGTACACTGGTTTCCGCCAGATTGAGCATTTGATGCCATTTGTTTGTATTTAATTTTTGAATGGGTGATGTAGGTTCCTCACGATGCTGATTCTGACTCTTTTCTTCATTTTTTGAAAGAAGAGCTTCTGCATTTTCAGGAGTATTTTCTGTTGATTCTTCTTTGTTATTAAAATCATCCATATTTTCTTCGGATTCAAATTTTTCCCTCCAGTATTCCACGTCCTGTATTTCATCAGAATCTTCGGGGGATGTCGGGATGAGTTCTCTTTTGCTGAATGATTTTGGGGTATTGAGATTTTCTACATCATCAATACCGATTTCCTGTACTTTATCTTTGTTCTTTTCTGCAAACTCGCCCAATGAAAATTCCTCCGTTGCATCAGTTTGTACAGCCTTTTCTTTTTTCAGGAAAAGGTCATAAACGATATTTCCGGCATAATAGAGTAGGTAAGCTCCTAGAAGGATCAATAAGTATTTTAACATATCTATTTTGGTTTTTAGTGAATCGTATTTAGTTTTTGTTTCAGACCTTATAATGTGATTTCTAATGTTTCATTGATATATTCCATGAGTTCATTAAATGGATTTTTCACTGCATATTTCTGTTCATGTGTCAGTTTCCTGGTATTAATGGTTTGCAAGCAGTTCCTTTTGAATACAGAGTTTTTCAGTAGTTTTCCGTATTTGGTAATTTCGATATCCATTCCTTCCTGATTCAGATATTTATAGCCTTTATCATATTTTGATCGGATAAAAATCCGTTCTGACTGACTTTCTAAAAGTCCTAAGAGATTCACAAATACCAAAGTTGATTTTGCAGATACATCGGAATATTCAAACGGAATGACGATAACATCACTGTAAATCAACAAATCGCTGTATTTCGCATCTAATGTTCCTGCCAAGTCAAATAAGTTGATGTCTTCACTTTCTTTTAAATTAATGAGTGTTTCAAAATCTGCAAAAGGTTGTTCATCCTCTTCGCCAATGATCTCCACGTTGTATAATTTAGGAAGGTCCAAAAATTCGTCTTCTTTCCATTTATGGTAGAATGATTTCTGATAATCGAAGTCGAAAACATTGATTTTCCTTTCCGATAGGGAAGAGATGTAGTTGGCAAAAGCTATGGCTAATGTTGTTTTTCCGGTTCCTCCTTTTTGGGTGGCAAATGTGATAATCATAGGTTTGGTTGTCAGTTGTTGGTTGTCGGTTGTCAGTTGTTGGACTTAAAAAAAATGTTGATTTTTCCATCAACTATCAACTAAAAACCATCAACTACTTTCTCTTTTTTCTTCGTTTTTTAAGTTCGTCTTCCGCAGGATCTTTTGCCGTTCCTGAACTTTTCATCAATTCAAATAGCATTTCGTTTACGGTTTTATTTAATTCTGTTTTTTCTTCATTTTCAGTTCGGTTTTCATTGGTTTGAATCGGATTTATAAATTTTTGAAATTCCTTTTCTCCGATTAATGACCGAAGATCTGCGATGTAATGGAATCGGGTATGAATCGCATACATTTTTCCGTCTTCCGCTTTTGTTATTGAAATGTTTTTATCCTTATTTTGTTTGATATTTTTGATAAAATCCTTTACTTCAAATTGTACTTTCCGGTAGGTTTCCAGATCTTTTTTGCCTTTGTTCTCAAAAAGCCTAAAACCCTTAATTTCTGCTTTGGGATATCTGCTTGTCAAAAATTGCAGCAGTATCTTTTTTGAATCCTGATTGGGAATGTTGTAGTCTTTTATGATTTCAAAAAGTTTCTTATCTAATTTTTCGGAAGTGAATTCAAACAAATCATTCATTTTCATGATCTCACTTCCTTTGTAAACACGCCCTGTTTTATGGTCAATGACCGAATAACCGAAAGGATTTTGATCTTCTTTGCTGTGAAAAATCACATCAATCCCGAATACATCTCTTAGCTTTTTCTGTAATTCGCTCTCAAATTCAATTTTGGGTTTCCAATCATCATTTTGCTTTTCTGTAGGAAGCATCGATTCTTGCTGTGACTTGTTTATCACTTCGTCGAATCTTCGATTTCGTCTGTCTTCCACTTTAAAAACTTTATTGGGATACAGTTCTTTGTATTTACTTGCAATGGCTTTAATTTGTTTGGTTCTGCTGTCATTTTTTATATTATCAAAAACAATCTGCTTTCCCGATACTGTCCGCTGAATAACTCCGTTTTTTAAGATGTCAAAAGAATTTTCATCATTTGTGTTTTTGCTGAGTTTGTAACCTTTCCTGTGGAGAAGGGTTTCTAATTGATGGAGCGAACCTATCTTGTAGTCCAACAGATTGTTTAATTTTTTTTCCTCACTGATTCCGTAGAGCTTTTCCATCACGCTGGCTAAAGCTTTTTGGGATTTCAGTTTTTCATAACTGTCATTTACTTTCTTACCGGTTGATTTATCAACTCTGGTCGATACGATGTGAACATGGTTGTTTTCAGTATCGTTATGAAAAACCACAATAAAAGGTTGATTCTCATAACCCATTTCCTGCATGAAATTTTCCGCAACTTTTGTCAGTTCTTCTTTGGAATGCTCCTGAAATTTTGTGGAAATAACTGCGTGGAATTGTGGTTTCTTTACTTTTTCACTCTTAGAAACTGATTTAAAATAATCCCGAATCTGCTCTTGGCTACTGTCTTCATTGATGAAGGAAGGGAAATTTTTCATCAGCATCAGTTCTCCGGTTCCTTTCTCCACTTTCTTATCGTTGTATTGAACTCCATGAAAGCTAGAACTTGCAGAACCTAAAATCTTAATGATCATGAGCAATCAGAGAGTAGATTTTTATGAAAATTTCATTCTGTTGCTTTTTCAGTTCAATGACGGTTTTCATTTGCTCTTCGAAAAGGATTAATTCTTTTCCTCCGATAAATTTTTGTCCGTTTGCTATTTTTGCTACTTGGTTAATATTGTTTTCAATTTTAGCAAAAAGGTTGTCTTGCTTTTCAATGAACGCTAATACTTTTTTCCTCTCGTCGTCCATCATTCGGTTTTCAACTGAATTGATGATTAAATTGGTTAGGGAAATTTGCTTTTGGGAACATTGTTTTTTCCAAGCTATTTTCCTTTCTTTCTTAATTCGGAATTTTATGACATCTGATTCTTCAATCATCTTTTCAGCTTCTTATTGAACCATTTCTTTATTATTCAGCCATCCATTGCATTGTACCGTTCACTGTTTTTAGAATATAATTTCCATTTGCTGGAGGTGTTGGAATTGGTGGTGTATTCGTTTTATCTTCCCATCCAAATGTGCCATCTGGTTTAGCAACAATTATTTTGGTGAACGCATTTCCATTTTCTAAATAGGAAGGATTAATAATCAATTTTCCATTTAACCTAAACCATCTTTCAATAAAATCACCAGTTACCAAAGCATTTGCTAATGAACTTCGGCTTGGATCACTGAAAACACCTTCATTGGTCATCGAATTGTAATCCGCCATTGTAAGCGTATTATTTGAATGAATGATGAGTTTGTTGCTGATATTACTATCGGAAAACCCAGCTCCACTGCCAATTAAAATATTATTACTTCCGAGAGTTGTTACAGGAGCATTGCCGTTTGAGGAACCAGCATTATTTCCGATAAGGACATTATAGTTGCCAAGATTTCGAAATTGACCTGCCTTATACCCAAATATGGAATTGTAGCTTCCGATGCTATTGTGATAAGCCGCAGCCATCCCGAATATTGAATTTTTGTGACCAGTGGTATTATTTGCTCCAGCTTCGTCACCGAAAAAACTGTTTGCATTTCCAGTGGTTGTTTTCCCACCAGCAAATGATCCGACTGCTGTTGAATAGGCTGAAGTGGTAATTTTTTCAAATGCATTGTACCCGAAACCAATATTATAATTTCCGGTTTGGTTGGGATTCATATTTCCAAAATACATCGAATAAGTATTTTCATTCATTCCCAAAGCGCCATCTCGAGACGGAGAGGCTGTATTTCCAATGAACGAAATGTATCGAGGTGAATAATTTCCCCTTTTCACAACATCTTCAAGAGTGTCATCTTCAAAAGACTTCCAAATTAATCCATCGAAATAGTAATATCCGTTTTCAACAACATTGGCTGTTTTGAATGAAGTTTCAGAGAAAAGTAAAGGTTCTGTTACAAAAACGATTGTTCCTTTTTGGTCGTCATTATATAATGCATCTTTAAGTTTTAAATCAGAACCTTTTAATCGTGGAGCAATAATCCCATCTGCTTTTGAAGCATCTGTGATATTGACCATAACATCCAAAGTTGCTTTTGGTTCGGTCGTATTAATTCCAACTTGTGAGAAAATAACAATATTGAAAATAAGTGATAAGGCAGTGAAAAATCTCTTCATGTGATTAATAATTATGATGCAAAATTGACACTTTGATAAATATTTATCACTATAATTACGAATCTGTGGTTTACTTAATCGTATTTTGGATTAAAAACTATTCAATTTGTAATTCTAAAATCTAATTTGGATGATTCTGGGTTATTGGGGGAAAAATCTTGAAATTATAATTGAAAATTGCTGCTGAAATGGGTAACCTCTTTTATTAATTTCAGTACCCTACAAAAAAAACAAGTTCCGCAGTTTTTTCTCTTTTTTACAAAAAAAGCAAGATCGTCTTAGTTCCTATAACTTGAAAAGTTTGTGGGCACAAAGACACATCTTGCTATAAAATGTCGCCTAATTTTTAGAATTCTAAAAATTTGTTTGGAATATTGAATTTAGGAATGTTAAGCGATAATTCAGATGTTTTGCTTTAGAAACAAAAAATAATGCAAAAACTGCTTTTTGAACCTATATCTTTTTTACGCAGGTTTCGGTTAGGGTGGAGTTGTTTTACGCAGGTTCTAAAATCAGCTGTAATCATTTTACGCAGGTCGTAGATATTTAAGTGTTTACACTACTCAGGTTTTGAGAATAATTGTAGTTATTTCATACATTTAAAACATTTTTTACTTGTACTTATTTTACGCAGGTTGTGGATTTATTTGTATCTGTAGTATACAGGTTTGAGAATAGGTTGCATTTGTTTTGTACAGGGAAAATATTTTTATTCCAGATATTCTTATGTAACATTGGTTACAATAAAAATCATTCTATAGAAGTAACTTTGTTGCAGTAAGTATTTCAAATGATTTTCTTTGAAGAAAGCAATCTTGTACATATTCCTTTTTGCTTTAGTGTTTAGAATATTCTATGCACAGTTTCATTATGCCTTTTATTTACTAGACACCGACAGGTATATAGAATTTTTTTGTAAAAATCAGGAGAAACCCGAATTACAATGTAACGGAAAGTGTAGCTTAAATAAAGTTACAGAAGAGTCGTCCGAAAAACAAGGGAAAATTCCTGAGCAGATTACATCTATCAGTTTCCTTGATTTTATTCCTGCTGAAGAACTATCCATTCATTTTACATATTTTGAATATGTAATGAAAAAAAACTTGACGGAATACGCTTCCCAATATTCTTTTCTGTTTTTTCATAAAGAGAAACAACCTCCACAAAATTTGATGATCTGATTGTTCAAAATTCCGAATAATATTCGGGACACATTTATCATTCATCAAATTTTAAAAAATGAAATCAATATTATTGGTTTCGCTGTGTGCTGTGCCTATTATGGCAGTTGCTCAAAGCGAACAAAAAGAGGATACGATAAAAACAACAATTCTCAATGAAATCATAGTTACAGGTTACAGATTGGAAAACCCCACATTCAGCAAGGTTTCCAACAACTATGACGAAAAAATAGTCCAACCTAAAAATGTAGCGGGTTTATTTAGTGACATCAATGGATTTTCCTTGATAAAGAGAGGAAATTACGCAATGGATCCCACATTTCGTGGTGCACAATATGAGCAATTGAACATTCAATACGATGGTGGACTGAAAGTGATGCACGCTTGTCCCAATCGTATGGATCCGATTACCTCTCACATTTCACCTGAAGAAATTGAGAAAATAGAAATCATTAAAGGCCCCTATAGTGTGCGGTACGGTGCAAATTTTGGAGGCATCGTCAATCTGATCACACGCAATCCATCAAAAGGAGAACACGGCTTTCACGGTTCGGTGGCTTCAGGCTACGAAACCAATGGAAGTGCCTATGTAGGAATGGCTCAACTACAGTATGTAACACAAAAATTTGACGTAGCTGGAAATTTCGGTTACAGAGATTATGGTAATTACAAGGATGGTGACGGCATTGAAATTCCGTCCTCATTCAGAAGTACTGACTATGGTTTGAAATTAGGCTATAATATCAATCCGAATCAGCGTATTCAAGCATCCTGGAGACAGGCTTTCGGACGAGATTTGCTCCACGCAGGTCTTCCTATGGATACCGAATATGACAACAGCAGCATTGCTTCATTGGATTACAAATGGGATAATGTTGGGAAAAATCTGAAAAGTCTGCAAGTAAAAACCTACTACAGTTATGTAGATCATCTGATGACGAATTATAACCGTACTACGGCAAAAGCGACAGAAGCAGCAGCCGATGTAAATTCTACAACCATCGGAGCAAAAGCAGAATTCGAATGGAAAACGTCCGATAAACTTCATTTTTTTAGCGGAGTGGACTATCTGCACATTGGTAGAGATGGAGACCGAACAAGACTGATAAAGATGCAGAACGGTAATCCATTGCCTAACCCTATTACAAGAATAAATTCTATATGGCAGGATTCGTATATTGACGATATAGGAGCTTATACGGAAGCTAAGTGGAACTTTCTGCCTTCCTATATTTTATCCGCTGGATTACGTTACGATATGGTCATTTCAGACATTCGTAAACCGGAAGCAGATTTTTCCGCATTGTATGATTTGGATAAAAGAACAGAGCATAATCTAAGCGGAACCATTTCGTTGAAAAAGGCATTTTCAGACCGCCTGTTTTTAGAATTTGCTTATGGTCGTGGTGTGCGTTCTGCCAATATGATCGAGCGATACATCAACCAGTTCAATGTAGGACAGGATAGCTATACTTATACCGGAAATCCTGATTTGAAAGCTGAAATAAATAATCAGTTTGAAATTGGATTAAGCGGTTATGAAAACCTAAGTGGCTTTTTCAATACCATTCGTTTTGAGGGATCTGTGTATTATGGCTTTTTGAAAAATTATATTTCAGCAGTGATTGAGCCTGATATAGCATCTGATGCAAAAGTATTTACAAATATAAAAGATGCTTATAAAACAGGTATTGATGCTTCTGCAAAATTGGATTTCGGAAAGTACTATTTCTTAAAAACAGATTTGTCTTATATCTATACCAGAAATAAGGATTTTGATGAATCTTTACCGTTAATTCCTCCCTTCACAGCTCGTATTTCTACAGGAATAGAAAAAGAAAAATTCTGGGGAAATATTCAGTACAATATTGTTGCAACCCAAAATGAGTTGGCATATTCATTCGGAGAAATCAGAACAGGAGGTTATCAGACTATGGATGTGCGGTTAGGTTATAAACCTGTTGAAAAACTAAGTATCGGAATAGCCGGGCTAAATATTTTTGATAAGACATATCACAACCACTTGAATTTTGCATTCCGAAATCAGGAAGGTTTTGCCAGCGTTCCGATTAATGAAGCAGGTAGAAATTTTACGGTTTTCATGCAATATAAATTTTAATGTATACAGCCAAAATCCAAACATAAAATCACCACGCTAACAGGAATTGCCATTGTTGTTGCCAATATGATCGGCACAGGTGCATTTACCAGTTTAGGGTTTCAACTCAAAGACTTGAATGATCCTTCGGTTGTACTTACTCTTTGGGTTTTAGGCGGTATTTTGGCTCTTTCGGGAGCGTTCAGTTATGCTGAAGTAGGAACGGTTATTTCAAAATCAGGAGGAGAATATGCTTTCTTGTCCAAAATTTACAATCCTTTAATCGGATATCTTTCGGGATGGATTTCGCTTACCGTTGGTTTTGCGGCACCGATTGCTTTAGCTGCGATTGCTTTTTCGGAGTATTTTCCATTTGGGAATTTCAATGTCAAATGGATGAGTATTTCCTTGGTCGCTGTCATCACATTAATCCATACCCGAAGTTTGAAACTGAGTGCTGAGTTTCAGAACATCAGTACTTTGCTCAAGGTAATTTTGATTGTCATAATTATTGGTGTTGGTTTGATTTTGCCGGAGCATTCGGGTAATGAAATTATGACTTCAAAAGGATATTTTACCGAATTAACGTCAACAGCTTTTGCCATAGCACTGATTTATGTAAGCTATTCCTACTCGGGCTGGAATGCGGCAGCTTATATTACCGAAGAATTTGAAAATCCTTTAAAATCTTTACCCAAAGCACTTATTGGAGGAACGGTTTTGGTAACGGTTTTATACACCTTATTGCAATACGTTTTTCTGAAGCACGTTCCGGTTGAGAATTTAGCCGGACAGTTGGACGTAGGCACCATTGCTACAAAGCAAATGTTGGGAGAAAAAGTAGGAAATTTTTTTGGGTTGGCTATTTCATTACTGTTAATCTCAGGCATTAGTGCTATGGGTTGGGTTGGGCCGAGAGTAACATTAAGCATTGCAAAAGAACATCGTCTTTGGTCGTACTTTCAAACACAGGAAAACGGCATTCCTAAAAGAGCTTTGTGGTTGCAGTTTGGCATCAGTGCATTATTGTTGCTTACCGGAACCTTTGAACAGATTATGATTTATTGCGGAATATTGCTCACGGCTTCTTCTTTAATGACGGTTTTAGGTGTATTCAAATTGCGAAAGCAAAAGCAAAATCAACAAATAAAAGGTTTCAAAAGTCCATTATTTCCGCTGTTTCAAATTGTGTTTATTCTTTTATCTGTATGGATGATTACCTACGCGTTTATCAATAATCCGTTTGAAACAATATTAGGAATGAGCAATTTACTCATTGGAACAGGGACTTATTTCTGGAGTAAAAAATTAAAAAAGTCTAATTATTAATATAAAATGAAAAAACAAATTATTACCGCAATCCTTGCGATTGCCTCAACCAGTACAATTATGGCACAGGAACATCAAAACAAAAAGCATCACGGTCACGGAGACGGAAAACCTGCACACTCTGCAAATGAATATATGCACAAATCTTCTACGGATGATTTGATTAACCGTTTCGAATCCAAAGAACGTGACGAATACCAGCAACCGCACAAGGTGATGCAATACTTAGGCGACATCAATGGAAAAGCCATTATGGACATTGGTGCGGGAACGGGATATTTTTCTGTGAAACTTGCCAAACACGGAGCAAATGTAATTGCAGCCGATGTAAATGATGAGTTTCAGACTTTCCTAAAAAAACGTATTGAAGACAACAAAATCGAGAATATCACTCTTCGCAAAATACCTTTTGACAGTCCTGATTTGAAAGACAATGAAGTGGATATGGTGTTAATCGTAAATACATATCACCATATTGACAATCGAGCCGAGTATTTTGCAAAAGTAAAAAAAGGTTTGAAAAACAATGGAGAATTGGTCGTGATTGATTTCTTCAAAACAGATGTTCCGGTGGGTCCGCCAACCGACCATAAAGTGTCTATCGATGAAGTAATTGCTGAATTGAAAAAAGCAGGTTATACTTCTTTCGAGGTGAATGTAGATTTACTGCCATATCAATTTATTATTGAAGCGAAATAAATCTCCTTTCTGTAACAATGGTTACTGTGTAAAATCCTGTTACGGCATAATTTTACAACAGTTTAAAATGTAAGAAAAATGGAAAATAAGGCAACAATACAGGAGTTCAATCGCTTCTTGAATATTCACGAACAACTTTATCTTCAAACTCTGGAATTACTGAAAGATGTTCCAGATGAAGTATTTAACAGTACACCAATTGATAACGAAGTGATGTATCTCGGAACCCGTGTCAATACGATTAATATAGGTGGATTAATCCGTCATTTTGTATTGGCAGAAATTCATTGGTTTCAAGCGATGAAGGAAGGAGAAAACGGACTGGCAATTCCAAAACCAGATAACGCTTCTTTATTGGAAAACATTGCAGACGGACAAGAACTGGTCGAAAAATACAAAGACGTTTTTGCCAAAGGATTTGAAATCCTAAAAAGCTATACCGAAAAAGATTTGAATAAAACCGTTTCCTTTATGGGACGGAAATACACGGTAATGGCATTTCTGTGGATTACGTTTGGGCATCATTCGTATCATTTAGGACAGGTGGATATGCTGATGCGTCAAAACGGAATTTATCCGGCTGAATATATGGAATGGCCCAACACTTCAACCTTAATAGGCTAATGGAAAACATTAGAAAAAAGTACGAAGAACTGCTGGGTTTCGTTCCGGAAAACATCGAAAAAAGGTTAAAATTGGCAGCACTTTCAGACGAAACAGATGCCATAGAAATCATCGAAAAATACCGAGAACAACTCATTTACAACAATCCGTTGGACAAGAAAACCCAGCAATTGGTTCATTTTGCTCTATTGATTGGCGGTATGCACAAAGAACCTGCAAAATTGCACGCTAAAGGAGCCTTAAAAGCCGGAGCTACCGTAAAAGAACTTTTTGGAGTTTGCGAAACCGCAGCCATTACAGGTGGAATGCCTGCATTTAGCATGGCAGTAGATTGCGTATTTGAAGCAATTGAAAACCTGGCTTAAAATTTTTTTATTTGTGTAACCTATGTTACAGTGTAGCTTAATGAGTTAAACTACTTTTACATTTTTAAAATAGTTTGGATTAAATGGATTTGTCTGAAAGACAGCTGGAAATCATAAAGGCATCAGGTAAAATATTGATGGAAAGTGGCATTGCAGGGCTTACAACTAAAAATTTGGCGCGGGAAATGCATTTTTCAGAAAGTGCTTTGTATCGTCATTTCAAAAATAAAGAGGCAATCATAACACTACTAATTGCCTATTTATCAGAAAATATTACCCAGCGTTTTGATACTATTATCAATACAAAACAATCACCGGAAGAAAAGTTTAAAGCACTTTTTAAAAGTCAGTTTTCGTATTTCAAGCAAAATCCGTGTTTCATCAATATTGTTTTATCAGACGGGTTGATTGATAATTCTGATGAGGTAAAAAATGCCATACAGCAATTATTACAAACTAATTTCATCCGTTTCAATTCCCTGATAAAGGGAGGACAAGAGACAGGTGTTTTTAGAACAGTAATAGCTTCAGAAGAACTCGTGCATATCGTTATGGGTACGTTTCGGCTGCAAATGCTGAAGTGGAAATTGGCTTCTTTTGAATTTGATATTGAGGTTCAGGGACAAAAAACAATGAATAGCATTTTAGCTTTAATAAAGGTCTAATTTATAATATTTTTTTGAATGAAAAAGTTAGTGAATATTCACAAGCATAAATTACTAATAGTCATCCTTTTCTTGCCTTTTATGGTATGGTCGCAGGAGAAGAAAGAATTTCACACGCTGGACGAAGTACTTGCCTTTGCAAAGGAGAAAAAAGTCAGTTTCAGAAATGACATCATCCAGCAAAATTTAGCAGAGCTGACCAGAAAAACCGCAGTTGGAAATGCCTTTAATCCGAGAATTCCGGTATCGGCTCAGGTTATTGATAATATGAATTTGCAAACCAATTATATTCCTGCTGAAGTTTTCGGCGGTTTGCCAGGTGCTTTTCGCGAAATCACAATGGGTTTACAATATGTCAGCACATTCAGCATACAACCGCAGTTCGATATTATTAACCTTGGAAATATAAGCCGTATAAAACTTGCTAAAACCAATCAGGAACTGGTAGCCAATCAGCAAAAAATAAACGAATGGACTATTTATGACCAGTTGAACGGCATTTACTTTAATATCTTATCGTTTCAGGGACAGCAACAAATAGTAGAGCAGAATATCGTCATTGCAAAACAAATTTTAACCATCGTAAACAACAGATTTGAAGAAGGACTTGTACGCAAACAAGATGTAAACGAAGCCGAAGTGAACCTTATTCGATTACAGGATCAGCTTTCGCAATTGCAATTTAATATCCAAATCCAACAGCAAAACCTTGCTTTGTTTTTTGAGAATGAAGTCAATCCCATTTTAAATCAAAACATTCGAGATTTTGATCATAAACAAATATTGACAGAAGCAAACAACAATTTATGGGTAAACCATTATCAGCTGAGAGAAAAAGTGGCAGAACAGGAATGGAAAGCGGCACAAAAACAACAGTTACCCGTTTTGGGATTTGTATCTTCCTTTAATTGGCAAAACTTGAGTAATGAGTCCTTTTTTCATCCTAATTCCAATTGGATTAGATATAATTATGTTGGTCTTCGTTTGAGTTGGGATTTACCTACTACCGTTTCAAAATATTCGGCGGTGAAAGAGAAAAAAATGCAATGGCAAATGGCCGAAAATGATCGTATTCACTTTTTGCGTGAAAACGAAACCCGCAATAGCAATTTGTTGGTGGAGTACGAAAAAACATCTTCACAGCTCGAAAACTTTAAGAAAATTCAAACCCTGAAAGAAGATACTTATCAGAAATACTTCGATCAGTATCAGGAAAATATTCTGCCCTTAGACAAATTACTTACTGCACAAACTGATATGCTGCTGAGCCAGCTAAATGTTATTACAGCTTTGGCAGGCATTGGATTTAGTGAAAATAAAATTATCATCAATAATAAGTTTTAAACATATGAAAATAAAGTTGTTCGTTACCATTGTACTATTCGTTACACTACAATCCTGTGGTTCAAAGGAAGAAGCGCAGCCGGTGGTAAAAGATATAAAAGAATTAGTTTTTGCATCGGGAATGCTCGATTGGGATGATGCCTATCATCTCGCGGCACAAACAGATGGCATACTTACAGAAGCCAATTTTGAGGTGGGAGACAAAGTGAATACAGGAAAGGTCATTGCGGTTATCGACAATCCGTCTAACCGTATCAATACGCATTCGGCAGAGGAACAATTAACCATTGCCAACGAAAACCTAACGGAAAATTCGCCTGCCATTCAGCAACTGGAACAAAACATTCGCTATGCAGAAAGCAAATACGAGCAAGACAAACAACAAGCTGAACGTTATGAACGCCTGTTCCAAAAGCAAAGTGTAGCCAAGGTAGAATTTGAAAATATGCAACTGGCAACAAAAAATTCACTGGCACAGCTGAATGCCTTAAAAAAGCAAAAAACAGAACTGTTGCAACGTGCCAAAATACAGCAAATTTCTAACAAAAATCAGCTACAAAACAGCAAAGTGATAGAACGATACAATCAACTGATAATACCTCAAAATGGTACGATTGTCAATAAGCTGAAATCAACAGGAGATTATGTCAAAAAAGGAGATATTGTTGCCACAATTGCTGATGACAGCAAACCGGAAGTGGTATTGAATGTAGATGAAAAAAGCATCGGAAAAATAAAATTGGGACAATTGGTTTATATTCAGTTTAACACAGATAAAAGCAACGTGTACGAAGGCAAAATCAGTGAAATAGTTGCTGCGTTTGATGAAAAAACACAATCATTTATTGTAAAAGTGCTGCTGAATGAAGCACCTTCAAGTAGTATTTACGGCACACAACTGGAAGCTAATATTTTGACAAGCGAAAAGAAGAATGCTTTATTAATTCCGAGAAGCTATTTGGGTTTTGGAAATAAGGTAAAGCTAAAAAGAAAAGACGAACCCATTGTTGTAAAAACAGGTATCATTTCTACCGAATATGTAGAAATATTGGAAGGAATCAGCAAAGATGATATTCTGGAACATATAAAACTTTAGACTGATGAATATTAATACAGACATAGCCAGAACCTATCTGTTTTCGGGCAAAAAAATGACTGCTGTAGCCGTTCTTGGGGTATTGCTCGGAATGTCAATCTATATTTTCATGAACAGTTTACTGGTTGGTTTTGATAAAGCATCTGACGAAAATATTTTCAAAAATACGCCACATATTCGGTTGTACAATGATGATGTCATCAGCAAAAATCTGGTAAGTGATACTGCTGCCGAGTACCTGATTTCCAATCCGAAAGTAGTACCCAAAGTCAATACCATCATTAACCCGAACGGTATTGCAGAAATGGTACAACAACAGAAGGAAGTAACTGTGGTAACAGCCCAAGTCAACACAAGCGTGTTTTATAATAACGGAAAAACTCAGGTGAGTGGATTAAGCATCGGGATAAAGCCAGACGAAGCAGATATGATGTACAGCATTACATCATCAATGGTTGAAGGCAAATTTGAAACCCTGAAATCCGACCCGAACGGCATCGTAATCGGTATAGGAATAGCAGAAAAAATGAACTTGGCACTTGGTGATAATATCAATCTTACATCACAAAAAGGTGTAACTAAGAACCTCCGTGTAGCAGGTATTTTTCGATCATTTAATTCAACTGCAGACGACACCAAATCGTACGTTAATCTATACACGGCCCAGCAATTGCTCAAAGAAAACAATGTGTATGTAACAGACATCAGTGTCAATGTAAAAGATCCGTATCAAGTGGCAGCCGTTGCCGAAAAGTTATCTCAGTTAACCGGATACAAATCCGAAGATTGGAAAGAGAGTAACGAATCGCTGATGGCACTCAGCAAAATGCGGTTCATTATGATCAATTTTGTCTCTACAGCCATTATGCTCATTGCTGGTTTTGGCATTTACAATATCTTGAACATGACCGTTTCACAAAAAATAAATGACATTGCCATCTTAAAAGCTATTGGTTTTAAAGGGAAAGATGTGATACGGATTTTTGTAACGCAGGCATTATCTATTGGCTTGATTGGTGTAGTTGGCGGAATGTTGATGGCATTGCTAATGATTACCTTGTTGAAAAAGGTATATATCGGTGGTGACATAGGATACTTTCCTGTAGATTATGAACTGCAGAAATTCATTCAGGGAGTTGTTATGGGCTTAGTGATTACATTTTTTGCCGGATACATTCCTGCCCGTAAAGCAGCAAAAGTAGATCCGGTCAGCATTTTTAGAAAGTAAATCATGGATAAAAATATCGTTTTAAAAACAGAAAATATCGACAAGTATTTTTATGACCCGGTAGAATTTCAGGTGTTGAAAAATATTGGTTTTGAAGTAGAGAGAGGTGAATTTCTAACACTTATCGGGAAGTCAGGGAGTGGTAAATCTACTTTGCTCTATATCCTTTCCACTATGGACAGAGATTATAATGGAAATTTAGTGATAGATAATGAATTAATTACCGGAAAATCGGTTGATGAACTGGCTGCAATCCGAAACGAAAAAATAGGTTTTGTATTCCAGTTTCATTACCTGCTGTCAGAATTTACCTGTCTGAAAAATGTGATGATTCCTGCACTGAAATTAGGTAAGTTTTCACCAAAAGAAATAGAAGAACGGGCTTATGAAAAGTTAAAAATGCTGGGTATGGAAGATCAGGCTCTCAAACCTGCGAATAAACTTTCGGGTGGACAGCAACAACGTGTTGCCATTGCCAGAGCGTTAATTAATGATCCGTTGATTATTATGGGTGATGAGCCAACAGGTAATTTGGACAGTAAAAATACAGACATTGTTTTTGATATTTTCAAAGACCTGACCCGCAGTTTTGGACAGACCATTATCGCTGTCACCCACGATGATGAATTTGCTCAAAAAAGTGACCGAACCATAGAAATGAAAGACGGAAACATCATTGGCGGACATAAAAATTAAATACAATGAATAATAACATATCTATACCTCAATACATTGAAAATCAAACTTCGTATAAAAGAAAAGTTTCTTTATCGGAACTATTTCGTTCGCTGGTATTAGCACCGAGGTCAGCAATAGTATTTATCAAAAATAAAAAACAGAACACCATTGATGAGCAATTTTTAGAAAGATTGCAACTGGCAGTAACTGAGGTCAACTCTTGTGCCGTATGTTCATACGCCCATACGCAGATGGCATTAAAAATGAGAATGAATAACGATGAAATATCGGGTTTCCTTACGGGAGACAAAAGCTTTGTCAAACCCGAAGAATCGAAAGCCATCCTATTTGCTAAACATTATGCCGAAACACGTGGATTGCCCGAAATGGAAACATACGAAGCCATTGTAAAAGAATACGGAAAAGAAAAAGCAAGAATTATATTAGCTGCCATTCAACTGATGCTGATGGGCAATATGATTGGCTTACCAATGAGTGCACTCCGTGCCAGAAAGAAAGGGAAACCTTATTCAGATAGTTCTTTGTTGTATGAATACGGAATGATTATAGCCGCTATATTCATAATTCCGATTGCATTGGTTGTTTCATTCGTAAAATGGATTTTTGGAAGACCGAATATCTATTTTGAGACCAACAAAGAATAGGTAAAAGATTAAAACAATGGAACAACTGCTTTTTTGAATGATTTTTTATTCCTGCACCCCTATGTAACCTATGTTACTTACCGCCCAAATGAGAATTGCTAATTTTGGTAATTTAAAACTACACTATATCCATGTGAAGTTAGTGTAGATAATTATATAACATTGAAATTTTAAAGCAGTTAATATATGAAATCTATCTTTTTTAAAAGCAGTTTCCTTGGGTTGGTAGCCTTACTCTTCTTATCGAATTCCTCGTTTGCACAAGGTCTTTTTTTTGAACGTATTTATGACGAAACGCTATCACAGGCAAGTTATGTGATTGGCGATGCACAAACTAAAGAAGTAATTGTTATCGACCCTAAAAGAGACATTGATACCTATTTGCAAATTGCAGAGAAACATAATTTGAAAATTACCAAAATTACCGAAACACATATTCACGCAGACTTTCTCAGTGGTTCGAGAGAACTCGCAGCAGTTACTAAAGCACCCTTGTATTTATCCGATGAAGGCGGAAAAGATTGGCAATACGATTTTCCACATACCGGACTGAAAAATAGCGATAAGATTTCGGTTGGAAGTATTACGATAGAAGTCATTCACACCCCGGGACATACGCCCGAGAGCCTGACTTTTTTGGTTAAAGACGATACAGAAAATCCAATCAAAGCCATTACCGGAGATTTTATTTTTGTAGGAGATGTCGGTCGTCCTGATTTATTGGAGAAAGCAGCCGGACAGATTGGTTCGCAGGAGCTTGGAGCAAAACAACTCTACCGTTCTATCGAGAAATTTTTGAAATTACCAGATAATACCGAAATATGGCAGGGACACGGAGCAGGTTCTTTCTGTGGAAAAAGTTTGAGCAATATTCCACAATCGACTTTGAAACAGGAAAAACTGACTAATCCGGCTTTGCAATTTTCAGGGAAAGAAGCAGATTTTGTAATTTATATTTTGAAAGACCAACCAGCTCCACCAAAATATTTTGCGGTAATGAAGCATCTGAACAAAGCAGATCGTCCGCTATTGGTTGAAGTGCCAAAACTTGCTGAACTCAATCAAAAAGAAATAGATAATGCAATTAAAAATGGGTTAATCGTTATAGATGCCCGTCCTAAAGCAGTTTCGAGTCAAGGATTTATTTCGGGAAGTTTTCTGATTGAAAATATGAAAACATTCTCCACATTTGCCGGTTCGATTGTCGATTATCAAAACCAGATTATTTTGATTGCCGAAGAAAATCAAATCGAAGATTTGATGCGAAAATTGATGCGTATCGGGATGGACAACATCTATGGTTACATTACCAATCCGTCTGAACAAAATTTGGCTTTGCAAAATGTAAAAACCATTGATATAGAAACTTTCAAATCGTATTTAGGAAACAAAAAGATTCAAAAAATTGATGTTCGTACCGAAAGCGAATACAAAAATGGTCATATCAAAGGTGTTGAAAACATAGCATTGAATATACTTGAAAAAAATCTTGATAAAATCAATAAAAAAGAACCTGTCATCATCCATTGCCAAAGCGGAACAAGAGCGGCAATCGCTTATTCCATTCTTGTAAAAAACGGTTTTGAAAACATTCTGAATTATTCTGGTGGAATTAACGAATGGAAAGAAAAGAAGAATGAACTTGCCCAATAATTAAAAAATCAAATGTACACATGAATAGAAAAAATAGCGTAAGAATATTAATTGGTGTTGCAATTTTGCTCCTGTTCTTGCAATTTAACGGTTTTTTTAGTCAGAGAGATAACGGTCAGCTAAAAACGGTTCTTCAAGAGAATGCTTTTCTGGTGGATGTGAGAACACCGCAGGAATTTTCATCAGGGAGTGCGAAAAATGCGGTGAATATTCCTCTAAGTTCCATTGGAAATGAATTGGATAAATTCAAAAACAAACAGAATATTGTCGTTTTCTGCAGAAGTGGGAACAGAAGCAGTCAGGCGAAAAAAATATTGGAACAAAACGGATTTCAGAATGTAACTGATGGTGGAACATGGAAAAATGTTTTGGAGGTACAAAGTCAAAAGTAAAAGTACAGAATAACAAAAGTAAAGCTTTATATAAATGAAATTTCAAGAAATTATTAATCAGGACAAACCGGTATTAGTCGATTTTTTCGCAACATGGTGTGGTCCTTGCAAAATGCAGGCTCCGATTTTGGAAGAGCTCAAACAACGAGTAGGGGATACTGCAAGTATTATTAAAATAGATGTCGATCAAAACCCACAAGTAGCAGCACAATACCAGATACGAAGTGTACCTACACTCATTATTTTCAAAAATGGAGAAATCCGTTGGAAACAATCAGGAGTATTTCCTACCAATGAACTGGAAAGATTAATTAAGGAAAATCTTTAATTATAGTGCGAGATTATCCATAATTCAAATAAAAAATGTTCTCAGCAAAAAGCGAGAACATTTTTTTTTGAACTTATTTTTCCTCCGTCAATTCCTTTAGTGTTTTGACAATGGTTGGAGAAGAATAATCTTGACCGCCTAAAATCCGGGCTTCGATTTCTCCATTTTTATTGAGGATAATCGTGGTTGGAAGTGCACCGGAAAACAACTCACCGGGAATTTCACTTTTTGGAATATACACCGGAAGGTTGTATTTGTTTTTCTCCATAAACGGAATAGATTTCTTAAAATTCTGATCCATATCTACCATAAGAAAGACGATGTTTTCGTTTTCATCAAATGTCGATTTCAACTTGTTGATAGAAGGCATCTCATGAATACAAGGAGGACACCATGTTGCCCAAAAATTAATGAAGACTACTTTTCCTTTTAGTTCATTTAAAGAAAATGTTTTTCCCTGAACATCCTGAAAGATTACATTTTCAGTTACCGATGTTGAAGCTGAAATTTCGGTTTCAGGTTTTTGTGATTTTTTATCATCCCCTTTATTAGAACAGCTTGCTAAACCAACTAGGAAAAAGTTGGTAACCATTCCAATAGTGATAAAAATATTTTTTTAAATGTACCATTTTTTGTTTTTAAAGTATTTAATTTTTATTTGAAAGAATATCCCGTTTCCGGCATTTGTGAAAATGCATTAATGTCCAAATCTACAGCAATCGATCGTCCGTCTAATTTTGGATTTACGGTTCCTTTTTTTGTCAAATATTCTTCTACCGCATCGTGCAATGTATAGTCTTTGATTTCTACATTTTTAGCGTTCGGCATTCTGCAAAGAACGTGGATTGGTTCTCCGGTTCTGTTACAAGATGCCATTTTGTACGTTTTATTTAATTCTAAAGGTTTTCCTTGAATTTTCACTTCCAATAAGCGTTTTCCTTTGTCTCTGGAACTGTCAAATTTCAAAGTCATTCCGGAAAATCGTACCAACCAGCCGCCAAAACGTTTTGCAGGATCTTTGGCAAATACGTTATTGATTTCGTTTTCCAGCCAATCCAAAATTTGTTGTCCTGTTACTTCTCCCACTTTCATCTGTTCGTCTACAGGAAGCATTCGCCACAAATCTTCTTTTTTGATTTTTTGTTTTCCGCTGTCATCCGGAACAATTGGAACACCGAAACGAAAACCGTTGGACGTCGCGAAATCTGCTCCCGATTTCCAAAGTAAAGCATCGGTAATCATGTTGTCCATCGGATTTTCCACTACCAAATAACGGTACATTGGTGTTGAAGTATACCCTAAAATTCGGTTCATTTCTTTTTGAAATGGTGCTGTTTCTTTGTCGATAGTTTTCTGTAATTCTGTATTGGCAGGATGTTTTTCGGAATTTACTTCAATCAGTTCATACGAGTGATTCTCCAATTTTTTGTCTTTTAGTATTAAATCTAATCTTCCGACAAACGAACCGAAAGCACCAGGTTCTACAACTTTGGCAAATCTTCCTTCAATTGGTTTTCGGATTCTTTCGTGGGTATCATTTCCGAGGATAAAGTCCACACCTTTTACAGCCGGATTATTGGACAAAAGCACCTGTTTGGAAATTCCGATATGCGTGACCAAAAACAAAATATCCACTTTTTGATTTTCTTTCAGTTCCTGAATTAATGCTTTGAGATTCGATTCGATTTCTGTGAAAACCAGACCTTCGCTGAACATCGGATTCTGACGAATCGGAACTTCGGGATCGTTGTAGGCGATAAATCCTAATTTTATTCCTTTTTTTTCGGTAATCCAATACGGTGGAAAAATCGGTTGCTGATCTTTTTCGTCGAACATATTGGCAACAATGACGTTGGTTTTGTATTTTTTCATTACATCCAACATTATTTTCTTGCCATAAATTACTTCCCAATTTCCGGGAATGAGCAAATCATAATTCATTTGCTGGATAATCGGCGGAAAAATTTTTCCTTCAGAAAGAACACTTTCTCCGCTTCCCTGAATTAAATCACCGCCATCTATAAATAGAGTTCCATTCTGGTTTTCTTTCCGGATTTCGTCTACTAAAGTTTTGATGTGAGAAAGTCCGCCTGCTTTTCGAAAAACAATGGCATTATTTTCCACAAAAAGTTCGTTATGTGGATTGAGATAAGCGTGAATATCCGCAGTTTGCAGAATAGTGATTTTTTCTTCCTTCATTTTTGTATTTTGACTTTTAAAACCGGTAATAAGACCTACTATAATCAATATAAATAACACTCTCATCGTTTAAAGTGTTATGGTTTTGAATCCAGATTCCTGCAATCCGAATATGTATGTAAATCCATTGGGTGTTGTTAAAACAGAGGACGGATATTGAGATTTTTTCACACCAAGTTTTTCCATGGCGAATTTGCAAACCACGATTTTGATTTCCGAATTTTTGGCTTTTTCAATGAATGGTTTTAGGGTTTCTTTCTCGGCTAAATCTTTTACGATCGAACCAATTAGGACAATTTCAAATTGAATGGATTTGCTTTTCGCTTTGTATTCTTCTCCAGTCATTACCGAAGCCATGAAATGTGGTTCATTCTGAACTAAAATCGCATATTTCCCTTTTTTCTTAATGGTATTTTCAACGGATTGAGTGGCTGAATGTTGTGCGTAAGTTTTTACGGGAACAAGTAGAGTAAAAATAAATAGAATGGTAATTAAAGTTTGATTTTTCATTTTTTTTAATTTAAGATGTTAAAGAAGATGGATTGTAAAGTGTATATTCTTTCGGATTGTTGATGATGAAAAACAGAAGTCCGCCAAATAGTGCAACGTTTTTCCAGAACGGACCGTGAAGCCAACCGTTTCCAACCTGAATGGTGATGGTAATCGGAATGAGTACAAGAAACAAAACCAATGCAGACCAACGTGTAAAAACGCCTAATAAAAATGCGATTCCTGAAATCAGCAAAACAGAACCTGACAAGATTCCGAGAAGTTCCGGATTTCCAAAAAGTTGAGCAAATGCTGCATTTGGTGCATTTTGAATACGGTTGCTGACTTTATCGGTATATAACAGATGCGAAATTCCGGCATTGATAAAGATTCCGCTCAATAAAATGCGGAGTAAAAGAACGGATAAACCGTTCACAACAATAGTTTGATTCATTTTTTTTGATTATAAATTGAAAACAAATAGTACTGCTGTTGAACAAATAGCAGTGCATAATCGTAAATCAAAAAAGAATCAAATGAGAAACTGGCAATTCCGAAGATGAGTTGGGATTTTTTCTTTGAAGAATAGGTGAAAGTTACTTACAGTAGGAATTTTCGATTGTTTTGTAACAAAATTCCTTTGAGCCAAGCGAAACTTCAAAAGTTGATTTCCAAATTTCTGTATTTTCTTTTGTTCTGTTATTCCATTCAAAGAACAAAAAGCAGTGCAAGTTGTTTTGGGATTTTGAGGGCTATTTTGGTTGATTTCAATGCCTATATTTTTTTTCCAATCTCTTTTAATATTGCAAGGAATCGCTACAGCAATCGTAAGAATGATGAGCAGAAAATTTCGATATGCAGATAAAACACGTAACATATAAGATGCGAAAATAAAAACTTTCTTCAGATTGCTTTGTGACTTAGGTTACAAACAGAAAATTTTGAATACGTTATTTTTGAAAAAAACAGTATACGTGAATTTGAGAGTAATACCATTATTAGTAACACTCATTATAGTTTCCTGCAACCAAAATGGACTGAGTGAGAAAGAGACTTTGGCTTTAAGAAATAAGGCTGATTCTATTGCGGATAGCTCGCAAAAAGTTTTGTTACAAAATGTAGCTGCTGCCATTCAAAAAGGAGGAACGGAATATGCGGTAGATTTTTGTCACATTAGCGCACTACCTATTACCGATTCGTTAGCAAAAGAAGCAGGTATGACTATTCAAAGAATTTCAGACAAAAACAGGAATCCAGGGAATACGCTCAAAACAAAAACCGATTATTCTGTTTTTGATGAATTCAAAAGAAAATCCACATTGTCAGATACCTTACTCACAGAAAAAGACAAGTATGTATACTACAAAAGAATTAATCTTGGAATGCCTACCTGTATGAAGTGCCACGGAAACCCAACCGTTGATATAGAAGAGAAAACACTCAGAAAAATTGCCCGATTTTATCCAAATGATAAAGCGGTTGGTTATACATTGAATGAATTTAGGGGACTATGGAAAATTGCTTGGACAAAAGCAGAATAGATGCTTGCCTTACGAATGAAATTTTATATTTTTATTTTGAGAGAAACACAGTTTAAAACATGTCGAATACAATCAAAGCAATTCAGGATTTATATCCCGATGAACTTGCACACTGTTATGGTTGTGGAAAAAACAATCCCGATGGTTATCAGTTAAAAACCTATTTAGTAGGAGACGAAACAATTGCACATTTCACTCCCGATAAAAGATTTACAGCAATTCCAGGAAGTGTATATGGAGGTTTGATAGTATCCTTACTAGATTGTCATGGAACTGGTTCTGCTGCTGCTTTTGCTAGTGCAGAAGAAAATATTGATTTCAATACTGTGGAAACTATTCCTGTTCGTTGTGTAACAGCTTCACTGAAAGTTGATTTTAAGGCTCCAACACCTGTGGGTAAAGAGCTGGAATTGAAAGGAAAACTTCGGAGTATTGAGGGGAGAAAAATTTGGGTTGATATGACGCTTTCCGCAGAAGGAATTACTTGTGCAACAGGAGAAATTCTAGCCATAAGATTAGAACAATAAAACACTGATCCTTTGTTGTGAAAAATTGAAAATATCTCTGTAACCTATATTACTGACTTGAGTATCCGCAGATTCTAAATTTGTCTTTTGAAAAATATACAAATGTTAGCAGGTTACTTTTTAGCTGTTTTAGTAGGAGTTTCTCTTGGATTAATAGGAAGTGGTGGATCTATTCTTACTGTTCCGATTTTTGTTTATATTTTAGGCGTTGATCCTGTTTCAGCAACTGGATATTCATTATTTGTGGTAGGAATTACCTCTTTATCGGGAGGGATCAAAAGTTTTTATCTGCAGAAGATAGAATTTAAAACCGTTTTATTATTTGGTATTCCTTCCATTATTACTGTATATCTTACTAGAGCATATCTTATACCCACAATCCCAGAAAATATTTTGGAAACAGGAAGTTTTCAGCTTACAAGACCTGTTTTTCTGATGCTCATTTTTGCTGTTATTATGGTATTGGCTTCAGTATCAATGATTCTACCTTGTAAAGACTGTGAAAAACAAACAGATAGTTCAACCCCTGGATTTAATTATCTGATGATTGTATTGATGGGAGCATTGATAGGAACTGTTACTGGATTGGTAGGAGCCGGAGGTGGTTTTCTCATTATTCCTGTTCTTGTTTTTTTTGCAAAACTCCCCATGAAATCGGCAGTAGGAACCTCTCTTCTTATTATTGCAATCAATTCTGCAATTGGTTTCATCGGGTTTGTTACCCATGAACATTCAGTAATAGATTGGGGTTTGCTTCTAAAATTTACGGTATTGGCTATTGCAGGGATTTTTGCAGGGATTTTTTTATCTGGGAAATTTTCAGGGAAAAAACTCAAAACAGGTTTTGGTTTCTTTGTATTAGTAATGGGATTTTATATTATCACAAAAGAATTATTTTATAAATAAAGAACGATTTAATATGGCTCAAAAGGATTTTTGGAATGAACGTTATTGTAATGAAGAATACATCTACGGAACTCTTCCTAATGAATATTTAAAAGAAAAATTAAAAGATTTGAAAGCTGGTAAAATTCTTTTTCCTGCAGAAGGAGAGGGCAGAAATGCAGTTTATGCAGCGGTAAAAGGATGGGAATCGGAAGCATTTGATCAAAGTGAGGAAGGAAAGAAAAAAGCACTTTTATGGGCAAGCGAAAACAATACGGATATTTTTTATACAGTATCTAATGTAGAAAATATAGAATTTCCAAATTCTTCTTTTGATGTTTTAGCTATGGTTTATGCGCACTTTTCAGGAGAATTGAGAAGAACATTTCACAGGAAACTATCTGAGTTCTTAAAACCAGGAGGTTTTTTGATATTGGAAGGTTTTTCTAAACTTCAGCAAGAATATCAACAAAGAGATCCTCAATCGGGAGGACCGAAAGATACTGAAATGCTGTATGACCTTGAAGAATTGAAAAGAGATTTTGAAAATTTTGATATAAAAGAAGCTGTTGTAAAAACCATAGTACTTAGCGAAGGAGATTATCATAAAGGTGAAGCGTCTGTGGTGAGAATTTTTGCTGTTAAAAAGTAATTCCTCTTGTGTAATCGAAGTCACTGAAAAAGAAAACAGCAAGACATAACTTTGTAAACATTTAAAAATTAATATTATGTTTTTTCAGCGTGTTTATGATAAAAGTCTTGCTCAGTCCTTAAAGCATTAGCTCTTTATTAACTGACCATATAGCAACAGAAAAGCCAATAATGATTTTTACAGGCGATTTTGTGTTCGTTGGTGATATGAAAAGTATGAGATTGAATTTGCAAATCGCTGATACCATTGATATAGGAGAATTTAAAACCTATCTACACAGGGAAGATATTCGGGCAGAATGAAAGAATGGCTTGAAAATGATAATCTTGTTACTAAATAAAAAAAGAAATGATACAAAATATATTAAAAAACTGGCATTTAATTCGGTTACTTCGTTTGGCAATGGGAATTTTCCTTGTAGTGGAAGCCATAAAATCAGGAATGTGGTTTTTGGTCGCTATTGGAGTTGTTTTTGTTGCCATGCCACTGTTGAATATCGGTTGTTGTTCAACTAGTAATTGCTCCATATCAACTCGTAATTCAAAAAATAAAAGTGATGAGGTAGAGTATGAGGAGATTAAATAATAGATATTGCTAATGGAAATAAAAATTTAAAATGGAAACAGGTATTATTAATTATATCTATATTTGAGAATGAATATTTACGAAATACTAAATCCTGAATTTAAAAAAGAAATTGCGGAAAGCCGTGATCTAAAATTATTTCCAACGGGTACTGTAATTTTAGATATAGATTCTTATGTCAATTATATTCCGTTAGTTATGTCTGGAAGTGTAAAAGTGGTAAGAACAGAGGAGGACGGCAGAGAAATACTTCTCTATTATCTAACTCCCGGAGAAAGTTGTATCTCATCAATACTTTCAGGGCTTACACAAGATACTTCCAAAGTAAAAGCGGTAGTAGAAGAGGATGCAGAAATCCTGATGCTATCTCTTGTTAAAGCTAAAGAATGGCTTACAAAATATCCAGAATGGTCTACTTTTGTATTTGAACTCTATCACAAAAGATTTGAAGATTTGGTCACGATGGTTAACTCTATTGCTTTCCAGAAAGTAGATGCAAGACTCTTATACTTATTGAACCAGAAAGCCCAATTATATAAATCCAAAGAAATTTCTGTTACCCACCAAAAACTGGCTGATGAACTCGGAATTACTCGTGAAGCGGTAAGCCGTGTTTTGAAGCAGATTGAAATGGACGGTAAAATAATACTTTCCAGAAATAAAATTACTCTATTGTAACTTTCATCACTTACTACAATTCTTCTACATCTTAATTTTGCATTATAATTTAAAATTCAATTAAAATGTTAGATGCAATAAAAAACTTATTCGGTCTGGAAAAAACCGATTATGCTGAACTAGTAAAAAAGGGTGCTATCATCGTGGACGTTAGAAGCAAAAGCGAATTTGCCAGTGGACACGTGAAAAATGCCATTAATATTCCTGTGAATGAGCTTCAAAATAATCTTTCAAGATTAAAAGACAAAAACAAGACCATCATTACCTGTTGTACTTCCGGAATGAGAAGTGCTTCAGCGAAAGGAATTCTTCAAAACAATGGCTATACTGATGTACACAACGGTGGCGGTTGGATGAGTTTAAATAACAAACTTTAATCGTATGGAAGCACATTATTACAACGTCGATATTTCTTGGAAAAACAATCGTATCGGAGAAATGTCTTCCACCGAACTTTCTACAAAAGTAGAAATTGCAACACCGCCGCAATTTCCGAAAGGTGTTGAAAATATTTGGTCGCCCGAACATCTTTTTACCTCCGCAGTTAGCAGTTGTCTAATGACTACTTTTCTGGCAATTGCAGAAAATTCTAAACTTGATTTTTTAAATTTTGAATGCAAATCCAAAGGGAAATTGGAACAAGTAGAAGGAAAATTCCTGATGACCGAAATTATATTGGAACCCATTGTTACTATTAAAAATGAATCCGAAAGAGAAAAAGCGTTGAAAGTTCTTGAAAAATCGGAAATCAACTGTCTTATTTCCAATTCTATAAAATCGGAAATCGTAATGATTCCGAAAATTATAGTTCAATAGAACATCTATATCATTTATTTATCCCTTTTTGCCTCATTTTACGATGAGGCATTTTTGTTTTCATCTCGGTGCATAATATATTATTCCGACACCAACCAAAACAATAACTCCACCAATAATATCAAATTTATCTGGAGAAAAACCATCAAATTTCATTGCCCAAAGCAAAGACATTACCACGAAAAAACCGCCGTATGTTGCATAAACTCGAGCAAAATTTGCGGTCTGCCAAGTTGCAACAACTCCATAAAAAACCAAAATAAAAGCACCTAAAACACCATACCACCAAGGTTTTTCTTCTTTCAGCCAAAGCCAAATCAGATAGCCACCACCAATTTCGCACAATACGGCAAGAATAAAAATTCCTATTGATTTCAAAACGTCCATTACAATTTGTTTTTATTGCAATTTTTAAAATGTATCTCTTCAATGGTTATTCAAAATCTTTCTTATGTAACATTCATCACTGTACGATAAATTCTGTCAATCTAATTTTGCTGAAAATTAAGAGAACATGAAACAAATACTGTTTTCCGTTTTGGCATTAAACCTCTCCTTTTCTGCTTATTCGCAGCAAACGGTTCCTATTTCCCAAGCCGAAATCGAAGCCAAATCACTCAACGAAAATCTTCAGGTAAAAATGGCTAAAAGTGAAGCCGATCTTGCCCAAACCGAACTTCTCGGAACACGTGCAATGTATCTTCCCAATGTAACGGCTTCTTATACATTTACCAATACCAATAATCCTTTGATGGCATTTGGTTCCAAACTCAATCAGGAACGAATTACGATGATGGATTTCAATCCGGATAATCTAAACAGTCCAAAAAGCATTTCCAATTTCGGGACAAAAGTGGAAGTTCAACAACCGATTATCAATATGGATGCGGTGTATCAGAAAAAAGCAGGTCAAATAAAAGCCGATGTTCTGAATATTAAAACCGAACGCACCAAAGAATACATTCAATTCGAGTTGAAGAAATCGTATATGATGCTACAGTTGGCGTACAAAATGAAAGAAACGCTGGAAAACGCTAAGGAAACAACGCTTGCCAACAAAAAAGTCATTGATAATTATTTCAAAAATGGACTGATTCAAAAATCGGAAGTTCTATATATGGAAGTTCGCGTGAGTGAAATCAATAGCCAGATTCAAATGGCGGATTCCAATATCAAAAACGCTTCGGATTATCTCTATTTTTTGTTGAATGAAGATTCAAAAGACAAACTGCTGAAACCAACCGAAACCTTGGAATACAGAGGAAATTTGGTTGAAAACGATTTTTCACTAAACACTTCCCGAAAAGATTTAGAAGCCTACAACAAATCTTTGGAAGCCTACGATTTAATGGTGAAATCTTCAAAATCCAAATTTTTACCACGATTGAACGCTTTTGGAAGTTGGGAAATGTACGACAACAAAATCGCGCAGTTTGATGCGAATGGTTATTTGGTCGGACTTCAATTGTCGTGGAATATTTTCGATGGTTTAAAATCAAAATCCGAACAAGAAAAATACAAATCCGAACGCTCGAAAGCCCAAACCGAAATCGAGCAATACACCAAACAAAGTCAATTGGAACTGAATAAAGCAGCGAGGTCTGTTCACGATGCAGATTCCAAAGTTACATTCACAAAACAGGCTTTGGAACAAAGCAAAGAAGCCTACAGAATCCGAAAAAATCGTTACGATCAAGGTTTAGAAAAATCAGCGGATTTGCTTTCTGCCGAAACTTTGATGTCCCAAAAAGAATTGGAATATCAACAAGCCATTTTCGAGCATAACACTGCAATCGCTTATCTGGAATTTCTGAAAAAATAAAGCTGCATATCATAAATCGGTCTCGGAAATGGAAGCGTTAAGAAATTTTGAATTAAATCCGTTAAGAAAATTCTACTGTTTGAGCAAGCCAGAGGAAAAGCTTGGGGCGAGTTTTAGAATTTTTAGGAGTTAAATCAAAATTTTAGCTGGAGTTTCCAAGCCTTGAATTTTTGGTTCTTTTGTTTTAAGACAAAAGAACAGATTAAAAAAATAAATAATTACAATGAAAAAATACATTTACATTCCATTATTCATCGGCACAATTCTGTTGTCGAGTTGTTCCTCGGACAAAGAAAAATCTACAAATAATCAAGATACACCAATTTCGGTTACTGTCAGCAAATCTTCGACTGCATCAAACGGTTCATTTGCAACTGCAAGTGGAAAACTCGTTGCTAAAAATTCCGTAAACGTTTCTACCAGAATGATGGGTTACATCACCGGAATGAACATTGAGGTTGGTCAAAATGTTCGAGCAGGACAACTTTTGGTGAGCATTAATGCTTCTGACATTCAGGCAAAAGGAGGACAAGCCAATGCTCAGATTTCTCAAGCTCAAGCCAACTTCAATAGTGCAAAAAAAGATTACGAACGTTTTTCCAATTTGTATAAAACGCAAAGCGCTTCCCAAAAAGAACTCGATGATATGCGTGCTCGTTACGAAATGGCACAAGCCGGATTGCAAGCCGCACAGCAAATGAAGAATGAAGTGAATGCACAATATCGTTACACGAATGTAACCGCGCCAATTTCCGGGACTGTGACGGCAAAATATGCTTCGCAAGGCGATTTAGCAAATCCGGGAATGCCACTTCTCACGATAGAATCTCCTTCTTCTTTGCAAGCACAAGTGTTGGTTTCCGAGCAAAATATTACGCAAATCAACGAAGGAATGTCCGTAGAAATTACCATGAAATCCTTAAACAAAACGGTTTCCGGAACGGTTTCCGAAATCAGCAAATCAGCAGCCAATACAGGTGGACAATACATGGTGAAAATCAATCTTCACAACGCCTCGGATTTACTTCCGGGAATGTTTGTGAATGTGCAATTTTCATTTAAAAACTCTGGAAAAATCAATCAAGATTTTCAGGAAAGTGTGATGGTTCCAAAATCGGCTTTGGTGAAAAACGGACAATTAACCGGAGTTTATGTCGTAAGTTCTCAAAACACCGCTGTTTTACGTTGGGTGAAAGTCGGAAAAACCTTGGGAGATCAAGTCGAAATTCTTTCAGGTCTCGATAACAAAGAATCGTATATCATTTCCTCGAATGGAAGATTGTTTAACGGAGCAAAAATTCAAATTAAGTAATGTAACAGTCTAACAATTTACCAATGTACCAATCGGATTTCATCCTTAAATCATTGTTACACTGTTAGATTAATTCATTGTTACATTAAAAAATATATTTTTTATGGAAAAAGGATTCGCAGGACGTATTGCCGAGTTTTTCATCAATTCAAAATTGACCATTTTATTGATGATTGCACTCATGATTATCGGTGTGTACAGTTCGACATTAATACCAAGAGAAGAAGAACCACAAATCATCATTCCGATGGCGGATGTCATGGTTGGTTATCCCGGCGCAAACCCGGAAGAAGTGGAAAGCCGCGTTGTAAAACCGTTGGAGCACATTATTTCCAACATCAAAGGTGTGGAACACGTTCATTCTATGGCGATGAACGGACAAGCCATGATTATTGTTCAGTTTTATGTTGGGGAAGATACGGAACGTTCGTACGTCAAATTGTATGACGAATTGATGAAACACAAAAACGAGTTCCCAAAAGAAGTCATGGAACCGATGGTAAAAACACGTTCTATCGATGATGTTCCGATGTTGGGAATTACGCTTTGGAGTGAAAAATACAACGATTTTCAACTTCGACAAATTGGAGAAGAACTTTCCTCTGAAGTCAAAAAAATCAAAGATGTTTCCGTAACAAATGTGATTGGAGGAAGAAACCGACAACTTTCCGTAACGTTGGATAAAGATAAAATGGCGGAACTGAATGTTGATGCACTTTCCGTGATGCAAATGATTCAGGCAAATAATGGAAGTTCACAATCCGGAACATTCGATTCGAATGATACGGAATATCTTTTGACCACCGGACAATTTCTGAATTCTGCGGAAGATGTAGAAAATCTCGTGATTGGAACTTCTCAAAATATGCCGGTTTATCTGAAACAAGTCGCAAAAATTTCGGATGGGCCTTCTGATCCTGCTAATTACGTGAGTTTTGGATATGGAAATGCAGTCGAAAACGGGAAAAAATTCAAATCGGAATATCCTGCAATTACGCTTTCGGTTTCCAAAGTGAAAGGTGCGGATGCCATGAAAATTTCCGAGCAAATTTTAACCAAAGTTGATGAACTGAAAAAGACCATTGTTCCCGATGATGTTCATGTAGAAATCACGAGAAATTACGGAGAAACTGCTTCTCATAAAGTTTCTGAATTGTTGTTGCATTTGGGCGTTGCAATTGTTGCGGTAACTATTCTCGTGATGCTTGCAATGGGTTGGAGAGGTGGATTGGTCGTGTTTTTTTCCGTTCCGTTGACATTTGCTTTGACGCTTTTCAGTTACTATATTTTAGGATATACACTCAATAGAATTACGCTTTTTGCCCTTGTTTTTGTGGTCGGAATTGTTGTCGACGATAGTATCATCATTGCAGAAAATATGCACCGACATTTTCACATGAAGAAATTGCCGTTCAAACAAGCCGCGATTTATGCGATTAACGAAGTCGGAAATCCGACCATTTTAGCGACATTTACGGTAATTGCGGCGATTTTACCGATGGCTTTCGTTTCCGGAATGATGGGACCTTACATGTCGCCTATGCCGATTGGTGCTTCGATTGCGATGATGCTTTCCCTTTTTGTGGCTTTAACCGTTACGCCTTATTTAGGTTTTCATTTGCTAAAAGTAAAAGACGACGAAAAACACAAAGAAGAACAAGGGTTAGAAACCAACAGAATTTACAAAATCTACAAAAAAATTGAACAACCACTTTTAAATTCAAAATCAAAAAGATGGACGATGTTGGGAATTACAGCAGTTTTATTACTGATTTCCGTTGCTGCATTTTTTACAAAATGGGTGGCGGTAAAAATGCTTCCTTTTGACAACAAAAATGAAATTCAGGTCGTGATTGATATGCCGGAAGGAACAACGTTGGAAAGAACAAATGCCGTCACTCAAGACATCGCTCAATATCTGAAAACCGTTCCGGAAGTTGTGAATTATCAGAATTATGTCGGTTCGTCCGCACCGATTACATTTAATGGTTTGGTTCGTCATTACGACATGCGTGGCAACAGCAATACTGCCGATATTCAAGTCAATCTTTTGCACAAAGAAGACCGAAAGGAACAAAGCCACGATGTTGCAAAAAAAATACGTCCTGAAGTTCAGAAAATCGCAAAAAAATACAATGCGAATGTGAAAATTGTGGAAGTTCCGCCAGGACCGCCGGTTTTGTCAACCATTGTTGCCGAAATTTACGGACCTGATTACGATGAACAAATCCGCATTGCGAAAGAAGTCGAAAAAATCCTACATAGCACGGATGATGTTGTTGATATTGATACAAGAATTGAAGATGCTCAGAAAGAATTTAAACTGATTCCCGACAACGAAAAATCCATGTTGAATGGCATTGCTCCGCAACAAATCGTCGGAAATATGACGTATTTAATCGGGCAACATCCCATCGGAAATCTGTACGATGAAAAATCTGCCGATCCTGTCAACATCGTCATGAAACTGAAAGATGCTGATAAATCTACGATTCAGGAGGTGACTGCACTGAAAGTAAAAGGACAAATGGGAATGGTTCCGGTTTCGGATTTGGTGAAAATTGAAGAAAAAGAACTCGAAAAATCCATTTACAGAAAAGACCAAATGCGCGTAGTTTACGTTATGGCAGACATGGCTGGAAATCTTGAAAGTCCGGCATACGCGATTCTCGGAATGGAAGAAAAATTAAAAAATATTCAACTTCCAAAAGGCTATTCTCTTGGTGAATTGTACATGGGACAACCCGAAAGTGAAAGCGATTACACCGTAAAATGGGACGGAGAATGGCAAATTACATTGGAAGTTTTTCGTGATTTGGGAACTGCATTTGCGGTCGTAATCATCGTGATCTATATGTTGATTGTTGGTTGGTTTCAAAACTTCAAAACACCGATTGTGATGATGGTTGCGATTCCACTTTCATTGATTGGAATCGTTCTTGGACATTGGCTTTTAGGCGCTTTTTTCACCGCAACTTCCTTTATCGGAATGATTGCGTTGGCAGGTGTGATGGTTCGGAATTCGGTTTTGTTGATTGACTTTATCGAAATCCGTCTCAACGAAGGAATCCCAATTAAACAAGCCATCATCGAAGCCGGAGCTGTAAGAACAACACCGATTCTTTTAACAACCGGAGCAGTTGTAATTGGAGCCGTGATTATTCTTTTCGATCCGATTTTTCAGGGATTGGCGATTTCGTTGGTTTTCGGAGCGATTGTTTCTACGGTGCTCACACTTTTGGTGGTTCCGTTGGTGTATTACATGACTGAAAAAAAGAAATGGGAAGGAAATATAAATGTTGATAATAAAAATTCTGAAGAATAAAACTATTAAAATCTCATAGGTTTCAATAACCTGTGAGATTTGTAAAAATTAAATATTTGTCCTATGAAATTATTGTTAATTACCGCAATAGAAGAATTTGAAACAGATGTTATCAATATTCTTAAACATTCAGGAGTAAGGTCATTTTCCTATCAGTCTGTGAAAGGATATAAAAATACTGGAATAGGTGCACATAGTTGGTTTTCGACAGATCATGTGTCTATAGATTCACTACTTTTTACAGTTTTTTCAGACTGCACTTGTATTGACGATATTTATAGAAGTGTAAAAGAATTCAATCAAAAGCAAGAAACGGTTTCAAAGATTCATATTGCAACAATAGATTTAGAAAATGAAAATTTTAAATAGAAAGAGACTCGTATCACTTATCGGAGTTTTTGCAGGAGGAGTTGCAGGTTATTTGTACTATTACTTTATCGGCTGCAGTACAGGAAGCTGTGCGATTACTTCCCGCCCTTTGAGCAGTATCATTTATGGAGCAATCATGGGCTATCTGGTAGTATCTGTTTTTGAGAAAAAATAGAACGTAAACAATCAATAAAAATAAAAAATATGCAAACAAGAATTGTCCATGCTATTGCAGGATCTTTAATTTTAACCAGTTTATTACTAGGGATTTTCGTCAACCAAAATTGGTTTTGGCTTACTGGATTTGTTGGCGTCAATATGTTAATTCATTCCATAACTGATTGGTGTTTAATGTATATGATTCTCAATAAATTAGGTGTAAAGAAAAGTGGATCAAAAAGTTGTTCCATATAAATTAGTTTAAAATTTCAGGAGGCTGTCCCAAAAGTACGTTCTCTCCCGTATTCCTGCCTGACTATTTCTGTCATTTAGGAGATTCTGAGAGTGTTAATTTACCTTTTGATACAGCCTCTTTTCAATTTTTTAGTTGATGGATATTCCGATTCTTACATCCTGCGATATTCCGGAGAGAGCAAAGCAGAATGAACCTTTTGTGATACACAGTCTGAGCCAGATTGTGGAAGAAGATTTGTACATTCCAAAAATTCCACACAGACATTCTTTTTTTCAGATTTTGTATGTGAATAAAGGAGAAGGAATTCATTATGTAGACTTTCAGGAATGGAACATTGAGGATGGTACAATTTTTTTTCTTAGTCCAGGACAAGTACACGATTTGAGATTTACATCCACAAATCAGGAAGGAATCATGATTAATTTCAGGGAAGAGTTTTTTAACGATTTTCTATCGCAGAAAGACTTTATCAATTCTTTACCTGTTTTCAGTAAAAGTGGAAAATTTGGTTTTCGCAAGGTTGAAAGTTGCAAAGATGAGCTTGAATTTACCATTGCCAAGATTATTGAAATGGCAAAATCAGATTCCAAATTTAAAATGCATTGTATTCAGACGCTTGTTCTAGAAATTCTACTGCTGATTTCCGTAAAAACGAAAGATGAAAACCCAGAAAATGAAATTATCAATAATAACTATCTTCTTGTAAAATTTGAGAAACTACTGGAAAAACATTTTATGGAAGCCCATAATCCCAAGTTTTATGCAGACCATCTTTCAGTTACTTCAAATTATCTGAATACTTTGTGTAAAAAAGTCACAGGAAAAACAGTTGGAAAAATTATCAGAAACAGGATTATTCTAGAAGCAAAACGCCTTTTGGTTAATTCCGAATATACGATTTCGCAGATTGCTTACGATTTGTATTTTGAAGACAATTCGTATTTTACCAAATTTTTCAAAGCCAATACAGGACTCTCTCCTATAGAATTTCGCAAATCATTAAATAAGTAAAAATTACCATTTTCTCCTTTTTCATTGCCATCGTTTTGACTTTTTGTCAAGCTAACTTTGTTTCATCAAAATTCCTCAATTCTGAGAAAGATGAAAAAAGTATTTCAAATTGCAATATTCCCCTTTAAAGAATGGGTTGGTTTGTACCGACACGGTTTCAGTATTATGTCCAGAGAAAGCAAAATGCTTTGGGCGATAGCATTAATCAAACTGCTTATTATGTTTGGGATTCTGAAGATTTTCTTTTTTAAGGATTTCCTGAAAACCAATTTTGATTCTGATGAACAGCGTATCGAATATCTTCAGGAAAAATTCACTGAAATCAAAAAATAGAAAAATTACAATATTATGAATCATATAGACTGGGAACTGGTCAATTGGTCGAGAGCACAGTTTGCACTGACTGCGATGTACCATTGGATTTTTGTACCGCTTACCTTAGGCATCACTTTTATGATTGCCATAATGGAAACTATTTATCTCAAAACTCAGGATGAAAAGTGGAAATCCATTACCAAATTCTGGATGAAAGTATTCGGAATTAATTTTGCCATCGGTGTAGCTACCGGAATCATTATGGAATTCGAGTTCGGCACAAACTGGAGCAATTATTCATGGTTTGTAGGCGATATTTTCGGAGCTCCATTAGCGATTGAAGGCATTATGGCGTTCTTTATGGAAAGCACATTTATTGCCGTCATGTTTTTCGGTTGGGACAGAGTAAGTCCGAAATTTCATTTGCTTTCGAGCTGGTTGGTTGCGATTGGTTCCAATCTTTCCGCATTGTGGATCTTAGTTGCCAATGGTTGGATGCAAAATCCAACAGGAACGAGTTTTAATCCAGATACAATGCGACATGAAATGATTGATTTCTGGGCAGTACTCTTCAATCCCGTTGCAGTAAATAAGTTTCTTCATACAGTTATTTCCTCTTATATTGTTTCGGCTTTGTTTGTTGTGGGAATCAGTGCTTGGTATTTATTGAGACGAAGAGATATAGTTTTAGCAAAAAGAAGTATGCTGGTAGCTTCTGTTTTCGGACTTTTAGCGACTATTGGAACATTTTGGAGCGGTGATGAATCGGCGAGACAAGTCGCAGAAACCCAACCGATGAAACTCGCAGCAATGGAAGGCTTGTATGAAGGTGACCGTTCTGCACCACTTATTGCAATGGGTATTTTTGGAGATCACGATGAATCGGTTCATCAACGGGAACAATTTCTTATGGAGTTTAAAATTCCAAAAGCACTTTCTTATCTTGCTTTTTTAGATGGAGATTACTTTGTACCGGGAATTTCTGATTTAGTTCATGGAAATAAAAAAGAAGGAATACCTTCTTATGAAGAAAAAATAGCAAGCGGGAAAATAGCCATTGATGCTCTTGGAAATTATGTAAAAGCCAAAAAGTCCGGAGATTTAACTACTGCTGATAATGAGCTTAAAACTTTTCGTGAACATGAAAAAGATTTCGGTTACGGTTATTATTTCGGGAAAGATCCTCATATGTTGATTCCAAATGTGAAAATGAGTTTTTATGCATTTCATATTATGGTTATTCTTGGTACTTATTTTCTGCTGCTTTTCATCATTCTATTTGTTAAAATTTTGAGAGGGAAGTTAGATAAAAGCCGTGGCTTATTGAGATTGACTTTGTGGAGTATTCCTTTGGGTTATATTGCTTCGCAATCGGGATGGATTGTTGCCGAAGTAGGAAGACAACCTTGGACGATTCAGAATTTACTACCGAATATAGCCTCTGTTTCTCAGATTGATGCGTACAGTGTGCAAGTTACATTCTTCCTTTTCCTTATCATTTTTACCACTTTGCTGATTGCCGAAATCAAAATCATGCTTTCCGCCATCAAAAAAGGAACTGAACATTAATTCAAAAAACTCAAATTATGTTTTCATTTTTAGATTATAGTGGACTTCAACATTATTGGTGGATATTGGTTTCTCTTTTAGGGGCGTTGTTGGTTTTTATGTTGTTTGTGCAAGGAGGGCAATCGCTTATTTATACTTTGGCTTCCAACGAAAAAGAAAAAACGATGCTACTGAATTCTACCGGAAGAAAATGGGAAATCACTTTTACAACTTTGGTGACATTTGGTGGTGCATTTTTCGCTTCGTTTCCGTTGTTTTATTCCACAAGTTTTGGCGGAGCGTATTGGGTTTGGATGGCGATTTTGTTTGCATTCATTCTTCAGGCGGTTTCTTATGAATTTCGCAGTAAAGCCAATAATTTTCTTGGACAAAAAACATTTGAAGTTTTCCTTTTTCTGAATGGAGTTTTAGGGAGCTTGCTTCTCGGAGTTGCGGTTTCTACATTTTTTACGGGATCACAGTTCTCGGTAGATAAGTCCAATATCATTGATATTAACTCACATAAAATGCCTATTATTTCTGCTTGGGAAACTCCTTTTCATGGCTTAGAAGCACTTTGGACAACTGAAAACCTTGCATTTGTTCAGAACATCAGTTTAGGACTGGCAATCTTTTTCCTCGCAAGAGTTTTGGCTAATCTTTATTTTCAGAATAATATTAACAATGATTCGATTTACAAAAAATCCCAAAAGAGTTTGATTATTAATGCTGTACTGTTTTTGGTTTTCTTCCTGTTTTGGTTGATTCGGCTGATGTTTATGGACGGATTTGCAGTTAATCCTGAAAACGGAAATGTCTTTATGGAACCTAACAAATACTTTCATAATTTCCTAGAAATGCCTTTGGTTTTAGCTGTATTTCTTGTTGGAGTAGTCTTGGTTTTGTCAGGTATTATTTTAAATATATTCTTAAAGAGTAAAAAAGGAATTTGGTTTTCAGGTTTGGGAACGGTTCTTACCGTTTGGATGCTCTTTCTGATAGCAGGATTCAATAATACAGCGTTTTATCCGTCTACTTACGATTTGCAGAGTTCTCTCACGATTTATAATGCTTCTTCCAGCGAATTTACCTTGAAAACAATGAGTTATGTTTCATTACTCGTTCCATTTGTTGTGGCATATATTGCTTTGGTTTGGAAGAAAATGGATTCTAAAAAAATATCTTCAGAAGAACTTAAGGATTCCGAAAATCATGTTTACTAATTCAAAAAAAATAAAATAATGTATTTCAAAGAAATCGTACAATTCATATCGCTTCCGGTAATGATTTATGTATCATACCGATTCACATTCTGGTTGTTTAAAAAATTAGAAAAAGAAGGAAAATTAAATTAAAAAATGAAAATAATTATTCCCACCAACGACCGTAAAACCATAGCTGTTCATACCGGAAGATGCAAAGAATTTGGCTTTTATGAAATTGAAAACGGAAATATGGTTTATGAAACATTTGTTACCAATCCGCATCAGCATCAAGATGAAGGTTGTTGCAGAACTCATTTAGGAGAACAGCATCATGATCATCGAGAGCTTGTGGAGTTGTTTTCTAAAGGAGATTTGTTGATGTATTATGCAATGGGAAAACGTTTGCGTACGGAATTAATGGACGAGGGAATTCCGGTTGAAAAAGCACCATCTGTCAATATTTCTGAGATTATTGATGCTGTTTTGAAGCAAAAATAACCTTATGTAATAAAGGTCACATTCCAACTCAATCTTACATAGTACATTTAAAAGCAAAAAAATAAGATGTCAAAAATCGTCATACTCGGAGCCGGAATTGCGGGACATACCGCTGCTGCACATCTGAGAAGAAAACTTGGGAAAGAACACGAAGTTCTTGTGGTTTCTCCCAATAGTAATTATCAATGGGTTCCGTCCAATATTTGGGTAGGAATCGGAAGAATGAAACCGAAAGATGTCATTTTTCCACTGGAACCTTTGTATAAAAAGAAAGGAATCGGATATAAACAGGCAAAAGGAATCAGTTTCTTCCCTGAAGGAAGTTCTGAAGAACCAAAACCGCACATCCTTGCCGAATATGTTGTTGGAGAGAAAATAGGTCAGCAGGAGAGAATATCGTATGATTATCTCATCAATGCGACGGGTCCGAGATTGGCATTTGATCAAACCGAAGGGTTGAATCCCGGTGAAAATGAGATGTATTCTGTCTGTACTTACGGTCATGCACAACATGCAGCAGAAGGTTTGAAGATTTTAGAAAAAAAGTTAAAAAAATCCGATAAAAAATTGAAAGTCCTTATAGGAACAGGACATCCAAAGGCAACGTGCCAAGGTGCAGCATTTGAATATATACTGAATATCGAAAATGAGCTCCGTCGGAAAAAATTACGGGATAAAGTGGAAATTACTTGGATTTCTAATGAAAACGAACTTGGTGATTTCGGGATGGATGGTGTGCTTTTGGCATATAAAGGACTGCGGATGAAATCCTCCGAAATGGTGGAAATGGTTTTTGAAGATCGCGACATCAAATGGATTCTGAAAGCCGGTGTTACCAAAGTTGAACCTGGAAAAGTGCATTATGAAACGCTTGATGGAGAATATAAAACGGAAGATTACGATTTCGGGATGTTGATTCCGGCGTTTGCAGGACACCCCTTCAAAGCGTATGATAAAAACGGAAATGATGTTACTTCAAAACTTTTCAAAGGTTTTATGATTGTAGATGCCGATTATACGGAAAAACCTTATGAAGAATGGAAAGTACAGGACTGGCCGGAAACGTATCAGAATCCGAGCTATCCGAATATTTTTGCACCGGGAATTGCCTTTGCACCACCGCATTCCATCTCCAGACCAAGGTTTAGCAAGAACGGAAATCCAATTTTTCCTTCTCCGCCAAGAACGGGAATGCCTTCCGGAATTACGGCTAAACTTGTTGCAGATAACATCATTGCAGAAATCAAGAATGGAAAATCAGCACATGTTCACAAAGGTTCGTTGGGAAATATGGGAGCAGCTTGTATTGCTTCGGCAGGTTTTGGTTTAACAAAAGGTTCTGCAGTTAGTATTACAACCTATCCGATTGTTCCAGATTATGTGAAATACGAGAAAACCGGCGGTAGAGATATTCAGAAAACTTTTGGAGATATTGGATTGGCGGGTCATTGGGTAAAATATTCGCTTCACATCGGTTTCTTATGGAAAGCCAAAATGAAACCTTTTTGGTGGCTGATCCCAGAGTAAAATTTCAATTGAAAAAAATCAAAATTATGTCAGAAAGAATATCAAAATGGGAAAAATTCAAAATGCAAAATCCCATTCTTCAATTTGTTAAATTCTTGTTTTTAAATATAAAAATCATGACCATTGTCGGAAAAGGACATGGTGGGACACGGGATGAACCGTAAATGATAGAAATGAAATACAGCAATTTTTTATTTGTTTATGGAAAATACAGAATTCATTTTAAAGAAATTGTATGCAACTTTGACTTTGAATCGGAGTGTTTCTATTTTGCTTTTCAAAAGGTTTAAAATATATTATTTGTAATTAAAGTTACTGTGTAGGGATTTTGATGTACATAATTTTGTAAAAAAAATGGAATATGAAGATAATTGTGGTAGGTGGAGTTGCAGGAGGTGCAACAGCAGCAACTAGATTGAGAAGACTGAACGAAGACAATGAAATCATCATTTATGAAAAAGGAGCTTATGTGAGCTTTGCTAATTGTGGGCTTCCTTATTATATTGGAGGAGTAATTGAAGACAGAAATAAATTGCTTCTGCAAACTCCCGAAAGTCTTAAAGCAAGATACAACCTCGATGTAAGGGTGCTTACCGAAGTGGTTTCCATCGACAGGAAAAACAAAATCGTTTTTCTAAGAAATGTGGTAAGCGGTGAAACTTCAACGGAGCATTACGATAAACTTCTGCTTTCTCCGGGTGCAGAGCCGATTCGTCCGCCGTTTGAAGGAATCACTTCTCCGAAAATCTTCACGTTGAGAAATATAGCTGATATGGACCGAATTGCGGAACAAACGGTAGATAAAAATGATTTTGTCATCGTGGGTGGCGGTTTTATCGGTCTTGAAATTGCTGAAAATCTGATCGAAAAAGGGAAGAATGTCCGTTTGATTGAATTGGGAACACAGGTAATGGCTCCCATGGATTACGAGATAGCGAGTTTTGTGCACAATAAAGCGAAAGAAAAAGGATTGAAATTGCTTTTGAATACCGGAGTGGAAAAATTCAGAGATGAAGAAAAGTTTATTAAAGTATTTCTCAATAATGGTGAGATTCTCGAGACGGAAGCGGTCATCCTTGCTATAGGAGTAAAACCGGAAACTTCGCTTGCAAGAAATGCCGGACTTGAAATCGGTGAAACAGGTGGAATTCTTGTTAATGAATATCTTCAAACTTCGGATGAAAGTATCTATGCAGTAGGTGATGCCATCGAAGTTAAAAATTTCGTTAATCAAATAAAAGTCCTTATTCCTTTGGCTTGGCCGGCTAACCGGCAGGGAAGGCTAGTTGCAGATAATATGATTTTGGGAAATCATTCTGCGTATAGCGGTAGCCTTGGCTCATCCATTCTCAAATTTTTTGAACTTTCTGTTGCTTCCACGGGAATGAACGAAAAGTTATTGAAAAGATTTGAATTTGAGTATCAATCGGCAATCATTACTAAAGGTAGTCATGCAGGATATTACCCGGAATCTAAAGAAATTGTGATGAAAATATTGTTTGGCAATGACGGAAAAGTTTATGGTGCACAGGCAGTAGGACAAGAAGGTGTGGACAAAAGAATTGATATTATTGCCACGGCGATTAAAGCAGGAATGAAAGTTCAAGATTTACAGGATATCGAAATTACCTATGCGCCACCTTATAATTCTGCAAAGGATTTGGTTAATATTGCTGGGTATACCGCAGAAAATATACTGAAAGGAGATCTTAATGTAATCAGTTACGATCAATTAATACCTTTTATGCAGAAGAAGGACGTTGTATTGTTAGATGTGAGAACTCCCGAAGAATTTTCAAAAGGATCTATCGACGGAGCAGTTAATATAAATGTGGATGAATTGAGAGCGCATATAAAAGATTTGGATAAGTCCAAAATGTACGTTATCTACTGTCAGGTAGGGCTTCGCGGATATTTGGCAAACCGCATTCTAAGAAATCACGGATACAAAGCGATGAACCTCAATGGAGGTTACAATCTATGGAAAACTGTATTTCCGGGAAAAGAAATGGAGTAAAATTGATTTTTGCCAAGTTTTGTTCTTCTATAATTTTATTTACTTAATTTTTTTTGGTGTAGAATAAAAAATATATATGAAATATGTTTTTTTAGCTGTACTGGAATTAGCCGTATATCTTATTAAAAGGATAATTTTTTCCACTTAGTAATTGTATTTTTACTTAATTTGAAATGATTGGCTAATTGAGAATTATTCAGATGATTTTTTTTCTGATACTCTAATATCTTATTAATATCCGATTTTTTATATGATTTAAGATTTTGATTATGTAACTGATTTTCTTTGATTGCCCCAAATATTCGTTTGTTTATTTCTATGATTTCGGCTGCTGATAAAGTGTTTTTCTTTAGAAATGGTAAGCATTCTTCTTTTTTATGAGGGTATTTTTTGTTTAAGATATCAATAAAAATTTGATGATAGTTAATATTTGAACTTCGCATAGGTTTTCTTGATTTTTAATTTACATACTTTATCATTTTTGAAAAAATAAAAAGATAGTTTTTTTTACCAATCCAATTGGTTTTAATGTAATAGTTCCAGATTTCAGAATGATGGTAATTGAACTCGCCTCCCAATTCTTCTACTATCTCTTTTTTTTCTTTACCTAATAAATATTGATAATCCGAAGTTTTCACAGGTTAATATTATGTCTTTAATGATAATGTCGTCTACTTTATATATAACAAATTTTATCTTTAAAAGCTATCAAACGTTGTTTTTCATAAAACCATATATTTTTATCTGAAATAGTTTTCGGGGTTCCCCATTCTGTACGGATTTGAGATTTGGTATTCTTTAAATATTTCTTTACGTATTGTTGAATTTGTACGTCTTCAAACTAACTTGGACATTTTGGAATAAATCCTTAAGGAGTATTTAGGGTTATAAATTTATAAATTTCTGTTGAAAATACAACTGTCTTCTTTTTCGGATTGAATCCGATTTTATTTGTCTTCTTTTTTCCAAAATTTGCTCAGATCTTCCGAAGTAAACATCTGCCGGAGGAAGGTTTTTCAAAGATTCGTGATATCGCTTGTTGTTGTAGTTTTCTACGAATTTTTCTAAAGCTTCCACAAGTTCTTCAGGATGATAAAAATGATTGAGTTTTACCACATTTTTCATCGTTCTGTGGTATCGTTCTATTTTCCCTTGGGTTTGCGGATGCATCGGCTTTCCGTGAACCTGCTTCATCTTCAAATCGTCTTTCAGATAGGTTCTGAGTTCGTTTGATATGTAGCAGGAACCATTGTCTGAGAGTAATTTCGGTTTGGCTTTAGACTTTAATTTTGCTTTTTCAATCGCTGTATTTACTGTTCGTTTCACATCTTCGGCCTTCATCGAATCACAGAGTTCCCAATGGATGATATACCTGCTGTAGTCGTCTAAAACAGTGCTCAGATAGTACCAACCCCAACC
>NZ_JADQBD010000080.1:0-11115 GCF_017808115.1 Chryseobacterium sp. RR2-3-20
GTTGCTCCTCAGCATTGCTCACTTCCTCTTCCAATCAACCGCAAAATATTACGAATTATTTTTGACAAAAACACCAACTATTTTTGACCACATTACCTTAAATAACGGTGATAATTCTAAAACACTCAAATTCTGAAAAGTTGTCCTAAAATAATTCCGGCAGCCATAGAAACATTTAAGCTTTCTGTAGACTGAGATTTTCCAAATCGAGGTATTGTTATTTTATTATGCAACAAATTTTCGGTTTCCTTACGCATACCATTGCCTTCATTTCCTAAAATTAAATTTACTTTTTCAGGTTTTTCGAAACTGTATAGATTTTCGCCATCCATATCTGTTCCTATATTTTTATTCTGCGTTTCAGAAAGATATTTCTGTAGGTTGCAATAATGTATTTTAACTCTTGTAAAAGAGCCCATTGTTGCCTGTATCACTTTTGGATTGTAAAAATCTACTGTATCTTCACTACAAACAATCTGCTCAATCCCGAACCAGTCTGCTAATCTTATAATGGTTCCTAAATTTCCAGGATCCTGAATTCCATCCAAAACCAATTGAAAATCTTTATCCATAAAATCATCTTCATCTAAAAGATGACAGACAGCAATAGAATCTTTTGGAGTTTTAAGAAAACTTATTTTTCTAAGTTCATTTTCAGTAATATGGGTGAACTTCACATCATCGGAAATAAAATTGTTTTCCTGAGTAGAAAATATTTCCTTAATTTTAAATTTAGAATTAGAAAGTTCGAGGATAGTTTTATTACCTTCAACCAAAAACAAGTTGTATTTTTGCCTGAACTTTTTTTTATCTAAAGATTGTAAAATTTTAATTGTATGAGCGGTAAGCATTTTAAAAATTCTCCTCAAAAGTATTATAAAATAATATCATTTGCAACATTTGTAGGATTACTTTATGCGTGCAGTACCACAAAAAAAGTTCCGGACAGAGAATATTTGCTTACTGAAAACAATTTTGAATTTGAAGATACAAAGCAGTTTTTTGATGATGAGCTGAAAGACTATGTTCAACAAAAGCCTAATAAGAAGCAGTTGTTATTTCTGCCTTTGAGTCTTATGTGGTATAATGCCGCCAATCCTAAGTATGACACGTTACTGAATGAATATATGACGTACCCAAGCGAAATGAGAAATCAGAAGCTTAGGGATTCTCTTTTCATTAAATATAACATGCGTAAAGATGTTGGGAAAAGCCTTTTTATGGACAGGCTTTATCACAGTTGGGGAACTCCGCCGGTTATATTAGACCAGGCAAGAACTGCGAAAAGTGCACAGCAAATAGGAAATCGCCTCACGTATAGAGGATATTGGGATGCTGAAGTAAAATATACTCAAAAGCTCGACTCAGCCAATAAGAAAGCAAGTGTAAATTATTCTATAAAGCACAATTTACCTACTACCATTCAAGAATATTATTATAACATTCCGGATGCAGGAATTAAGGATGTTTTCAGGCAGAATATCAATAGCAGTTTGGTAAGAAAAGGTCAGACGCTTGACCAAACCGTTTTGGAGAAAGAAATTGCCAGAATTAATGAAATGATGAGAGAATATGGGTATTACCGCTTTAATGCAGGCAATGATGAAGTAGGTTTTGTAGCAGATTCACTCAAAAGCAACAAAAATATACCTCTTGTTTTAGAAATTCATAAAGATTCTCTTGACAGACCTTACAAAAGAGCAACATTTGGAAATATAGATGTCGCAGTTGTTCAGCGTCCGTCAGATTTTCCACGTCGTACTGTGAAAGACAGTCTGCGTAAAATAAGATTTCATAAAGTTGATGACCAGTATAATACTTCTTCTCTTTGGAGAGCTATTATTGTTGAAAATGGTACTCAATACGATCAGAAGAAATTAGATTTAACCAAAAGAAATCTTGTAGCAATGAATAATTTCAGTATTCTTAAAGCCAGAGATTCTTTAAGACAAGGCGGATTAAATTCTCCTAACGATAGTATTGTTGATGTTTTTTATCTACTAAAACCATTGGATAAATATGAACTTAAATTAGGGACTGATCTTAATTATTCTCAGCTACTAAATTTTGGTATTTCACCATCCGTAGATCTTATTACAAGAAACGTTTTTGGCGGTGCCGAAAACCTTACAACAAGTGTTGCCGGAACTTTTGGGTCTATAAAAAATCCTAAAAATCTGGATAAAAGAATTTTAGCTTACGAATATTCTGCACAGGCTTCTTTAAGTTTTCCGAGATTGCTGTTACCTTTCAGTTATTATAAGCTCATTCCAAAACGATACTCTCCTACTACTTCTATAAATTTGGGAGCATCGGTTCAGAACAATATTGGTTTGGGAAGAACAAACTTTAACAGTGGATTAAACTATTACGCCAACGTAAATGATCAGGCATCTCACAGATTAACACTGTTCAATACATTATTCAGTTTAACCAAAAATAAAGACAGTTATTATGATTTTTTTGTGAATGATAATAACGTTAGACAAACTGTTTTCGACGACTACTTTATATATAATCCGCAGTTAAAACAAGAGTTCGATTCCGGAGAATTAACCAGAGATCAGGTTTCTGAGAAAATTATGACAGATGATGGCTATCTGAATACGCTCGATAAGAAAAAAACCGATGATTTATTGGCTTTCCGTGGTACATTGGTTAATAAAGATAGACAAACTCAGAATGTTCTTATTTCTTCAATGATTTATAATTTTATTTATAATGAAATTGGAAAAAAAGATTATCCCAATGCATTTTACTTCAATGGTAAAGTTGAGTTTGCAGGAAACATTCCAAGTTTATTCAACCAAAAAAGAAATGATGGCGGCGGAGTTTTAAGAAGTCCGGAAAGAACAATTTTTGGCATTCCTTACGCTCAGTTTGTAAAGTTTGATTTTGATGTAAGAAAATATTTTAAATTTAATGGTAATCAGACATTAGCACTCCGTCAGTTCATAGGTTTAGGGATTCCGTACGGTAATTCTTCTACAATGCCTTTTGTTCGATCTTACTTCAATGGAGGAGCAAATGACATTAGAGCCTGGGTTGCTTTTGGAGGTTTAGGACCTGGAGGTTCACAAATCGACGAGAAAGTAAGAACTTATCTAATGGGAAATATTAAACTTACAACGAATATTGAGTACAGAATTCCTTTTACATCAATGTATGAAGGAGCCATATTTACAGATATTGGTAACATATGGAACACAGAAGATAATGGTTTCGACGATCAGTTTAAATTCAATCGTTTTATTAAGGAAATGGGGATTGGTAGTGGCGTTGGTTTAAGAGTAAATATTGCCTACATCACTTTAAGACTAGATTTAGCTTACAAAATTTACGATCCAAACCAAATAGAAACAGAAAGATGGAGATTCAGTAAAATTCAGCCCTTAAAACCTACTTTAAATATTGCTTTTGGATATCCCTTCTAATCAGGAGATATTCCGAAAATAAAACAAATTACCGCAAAGACCCGCGCTGCAATTTCGCGGGTTTGGTTTCGGTAATAACTCTCTGGTTTAGAAACATCCTGTGCATCAAACCCCAAAGCATTCATATTATTATTTCTGGCAAAAAACAGGGCTCTCAGATTGTGAAATCCTTGCGATACAATAATAACATTGTTCTTTTTATATACATCTTTGCAGCGTAAAATGCTTTTATAAGTGTTAAATCCTTCGGGATCTTCAATAATAATATCTTCGGGAACACCTTCCTGATAAATAAGATAATTTTTCATGGCTGCAGGTTCATTGTAGCCTTTACTTTTTTCCCCACTTACGATTATTTTTTTTATTTTTCCGTGATGATAAAGCAATGCTGTGGCATCCATTCTTTTGGTAAAATAAGGGTTGGATAAGCCTGAACGCATTTTCGGAGACGTTCCCAGAACCAAAGCAACTTCCCGTGGCGGAATTTTTGAGATTTTATTGTAAGTTCTTCCACCGGTAACCCCAAAAACCCAAGCATTAGAAAGACATACCAAAAGAAAAACGATTTCTATGGAAGAAGTAATAAATTTGTATATGTTTCTGAGTATTCTCAATTAAAATCAAAATTAAGCTTTATTTTTTTACTTTTAGCAATTGCCATACACGCTAATATTTTACCTTGAGATTCTTCTTTTTCGGTTAAATATTCATTTTCCAGCAATTCTACTTCTCCTTCTTCCAATTGGCATTCGCAGCTTCCGCAAATGCCCGATTTACAGGAGTATGGAACTGGAAAATTTTGTAAAAGCAGCGTTTGAAGAATCTTATTACGGTTGTCTTCAATAATAGTTTCATAATTCTTCCCTAAAAGTTTGAACGCTACTTGAATATCAGTAATAAGTGGAAATTCTTTTTCAACAGGATAAATATCGCTGTTAAATTCTTCGAATAACTCAAAATGAATATTTTTTTTCGGAATACCGTGATGATAACATGCGTTTGCCAGAGATTTTATCATCTCCCCTTTTCCGCAGATTAATACTTCATCTACTGCATCCCAAATGGTAGATTCTTCATCTGTATCATCCAAATGTAAAATCTGATTAATGATTAAACTTAACTTTTTTTCGTCTAATCTTCCAAAGAAAAAATGGTTTGAAGTTTTTTCCTGAGAATAAAAATAGAAAACTTGAAAACGGTTTTCATATTTGTTGGCTAATTCGTCGAGAGCTTCGCGGTAAGCAATATGTTCTGAGCTTTTATTTCCGAAAAACAGGAACAAACGTGTTCTGGGTTCTTCATGCAGAATATTTTTGAAATGGCTTAAAATAGGTGTTATCCCAATTCCAGATGCAAAACCAACAATAGTTCGGAATTCGCTGGGCTTAGAAACCAATGTAAATCTTCCAGCAGGTTCACTTACCAGTATTTTATCTCCAGAATTATAATTTTCAAAAATATAAGCCGCTGCACCATTTTCAGAATTAATTTTAATTCCTAAGCTGATTTTTTTTTCAAAAGGTGCAGAAGTCATGGAATAATCATTGATGATTGTTTTACCATTAAAATCGAATTTCAGACTTACAAACTGACCTGCTTCAAAAGTAAATACATCTTGTAAATTCTCAGGAATTTCGAATTCGATAGAAAAAGTATTTTTGGTAAGTTGTTCCTTTTTCTTTATTTTTAACCAATGAAACTGTGTAAGTTTCCCTTTGTAGATTTGCTGTTCCATACTTCATTTCAAAAATAATAAAAAATTATCATGATGACGTTATAGGTGGCTTTACTTTAAAAGAAATTTAGAATGATTTTTCTTCTTAATAAAACGGTAAATGAAATAAACTACACATTAACAGCATTCTGACCTTCTGGGTATGAATATAATTAAATCTAAATATGAAAAAAATAATATTATCCGCATTTTTAGCAACTGCATTATTCAGCTGTAAAAAGCAGGTTGAAAACAACGAAGAAAAAAAATCTGTAGAAGATTCTGTTACTAGTTCAAAAACTGAAAATGCAAAAACTCCACTCAAAGCACTTTCAATTCAAGAAATGAATAACTATCTTCAGAAGAAAAATGATACGCTTTATGTAACGAATTTTTTTGCTACTTGGTGTGGACCTTGCGTACATGAAATTCCTTTTTTCAAGAATAAAATTCAGGAACTAAAAGGAAAACCTGTTAAAATTACTTTCGTGAGTCTGGACAGTAAAAGTGAATGGAATACCAAAGTTCCTCAGTTTACAGATGAAATGGGTATCCGAAACAATACAGTTTTATTGGATGGAGAACTTATTGATCAAAAATTTTTCTCCGATAATTTTAAGGAATGGACAGGCTCTGCAATCCCTTTTACTTTCATGAGAAAAGGCGATAAAACCGATGAAACTCTAGGGATGATGTCTGAACAAGATTTAAACGAAAAAATTGAAAAGTTGTTGAATTCTAAATCAGAAAAAAAATAAATATTTGTTGATATATTTTAAAAATATCAACTCTGAAATGCATTTATTTACAAGTGTTTTGCAATTAAAATATGTCTAAAAAATTCAAAATCCTGTTTTTGGTTTTGCTTGTTGCCATTATTTTCGCATCAATTATTAACCTCAATACAGGATTTGTAAATTTAAGTTTTAAGGATTTTTTTTTTAATTCTTCCAATAGTGATATCGCTGAAATACGAATTAACCGTGTTTTGGTTATGCTTTTGGCAGGAATTTCTATTCCTACATCGGGTTTTCTTATGCAGGAATATTTTAGAAATCCTTTAGCAGGACCAGATATACTAGGAATAACCTCGGTATCGAGTCTTACCGTAGCTTTTTATATTTTTTTTTCTCAGGACATTGTTTTACCAGATTTTCTGCAAAATAGTTTTCTCAGTTTATCGGCTGTTGCAGGAAGTCTACTTTTAATGTTGATACTTTTATCCGCATCAAAAAAATTTAAGGATAAATCTTATCTTATTATTTTTGGTTTTTTAGTTTCCGCTTTTGCAGGAGCTGTTGTATCTCTTCTTCAGTTTTATGCAGAAAATCAGAATCTTAAAAACTATATACTTTGGTCTTTCGGAGCCAATAATATGGTGACGAGAAACCAAATATATATATTAGGAATTTTGGTATTGTTAGGTTTGTTTTTCTCTTTCAAAACCATTAAACCATTAATCGGAAATTCTTTAGGCTCATCTTACGCTCAAAGTCTAGGAGTGAATTTGAATAGGCTTAAAATGCTGATAATTATTTCTTCATCTTTTCTTTCAGCATCCGTAACTGCATTTTTAGGCCCAATTTTGTTTATCGGAATTGTAGTGCCGCATTTTTGCAGGTTAATTTATAATCCCGCCAAAATTTGGCAGCAATGGATTTTGAATATGTTATTAGGAATGTTGATAATGGTATTTTTTTCAATTATCGCAGAAAAAAGTCATATTCCGATCAATGTAATAAGTTCGGTTTTCGGAATTCCGGTAATCTTAATGATGCTCTTAAAGCAAAATAAAGCTTAAAATTACTTTATAATTCCATCTTTTACAACCTCTCCAACCTCAATTTTTTCTTTTACTTTGATAAAATTCGGATCTAGAATTGCCATTCTTTCTGCAATAGCTTTATAGGTAGGAAATTTTAAAATAGAAGCTCTACCCGACATTTCCCGGTACAAAGTATATGTTTTTCCGTTTGCAGTTTTTAATTGTTTTGTAGTCGTAATGTATTTCCCAATATATTTGCTTTTGGCATCATAAATTTCTATATCTACAAAAGTTTTATCTGATATGGTATCTTCGGAGCCAAAACTTACAGGTAAATTAGTAAAATAGCCAACAGGAACTCCATTGCTGAGAATTTCTCCTACATTATTTACCGTAATATTAAGTTTATCTATTTTTGACCTCGTAGTATATGCTTCTTTGGTCTTATTATCTAATTTTCTTTTAGGATTGTTTTGAAAGAGTTCATCCAGATTTTTGATATTGATTCCTCTTTCATCGATGATTTTTAATGCTTTAAAGCAGGTATATACTGCAGACTTTTCTTCGCCCGAAAATGCTGATGGAGAAATATAATCCAGATCTAATGTTTTCTCTCTGTTGTAAATTCTGTTTAGCTTAATATAGCTATCTCTTACCGAATCTACTATGCTTTTATCTACAAACTTAACAGTGAAAATAGGAGTTTCTTTTAAATCCATAAAAGTATATTCTCCGGATTTATAGAGCATTTTCGCAACATGAATCCCTTCGAGACTTACAATTCCTCTTTTTATCTTTATATTTTGCCCACAGAAAAAACTAGAGATTATTATTAAAAAAAATAAAATACCTTTCTGCATATCACTCAATTTTAGACCATAAAAAAAAGTGTAACAAAGTTACACTTTCCTGAAAATATATTTAGCTTTATATTTAATTATTCGCAAAGGATAATTCCTTTATCATTATTAAATTCTATTACACCACTTTTGATAGGATAAGAAAAAACAGAATCTTTATCATTTTCCTTAGTAAAATGCTTAGCATAAGCTTCATCAATAGAATTGGTAAACAATTTCACTTTTCCACCCACTAAAGAAGAAACAATACCTGCGTGATCTTTCATAATATGAAATTCACCATTTTTACCCGGAAGCAAAACAGAATTTACATTTCCTTCAAAAATTACGTATTCTGGCGTTAAAATTTTTATATTCATTAGTTTAGATTTAAAGATTTCAGATTTCAGATTTTAGACAACGTTAAAGTCTCATGTCTTGAATCTGTAATCTTGTGTCTAATTTGTTATGCGTTATCCGCCAACATTTTTTGTCCTGCTTCAATAGCTTCTTCAATGGTTCCTTTCAAGTTGAAAGCAGCTTCTGGTAAGTGATCTAGCTCACCATCCATAATCATGTTGAATCCTTTAATAGTATCTTTAATATCAACCAAAGATCCTGGAATACCTGTAAACTGTTCTGCAACATGGAAAGGCTGAGATAAGAATCTCTGAACTTTTCTTGCACGGTAAACTACCAATTTATCTTCCTCTGAAAGTTCTTCCATACCAAGAATAGCGATAATATCCTGAAGAGCTTTATATCTCTGAAGAATTTCTTTCACTCTCTGTGCACAGTTGTAATGCTCTTCTCCAATTACTTCCGGAGCTAAAATTCTAGACGTAGAAGCCAACGGATCTACAGCCGGATAAATACCTAATGAAGCAATTTTTCTATCTAATACCGTTGTAGCATCTAAGTGAGCAAATGTAGTTGCAGGAGCCGGGTCAGTTAAGTCATCCGCAGGTACGTAAACCGCCTGTACAGATGTAATAGATCCGTTTTTAGTTGAAGTAATTCTTTCCTGCATCGCACCCATTTCAGATGCCAAAGTTGGTTGGTAACCTACTGCAGATGGCATACGACCAAGTAGTGCAGAAACCTCAGAACCAGCCTGTGTAAAACGGAAGATATTATCTACGAAGAAAAGTACATCTCTACCTTGTCCTGTTTCTCCACCGTCTCTATAATATTCAGCTAATGTAAGACCAGAAAGGGCTACTCTAGCTCTTGCTCCTGGTGGCTCGTTCATTTGTCCGAAAACGAAAGCTGCTTTAGAATCTTTCATCACTTCTAAATCAACTTTAGAAAGATCCCAACCTCCGTTTTCCATAGAGTGCATGAAATCGTCACCATATTTAATAATACCAGATTCTAGCATTTCTCTCAAAAGGTCGTTTCCTTCTCTCGTTCTTTCACCTACACCGGCAAAAACAGAAAGACCTCCGTGTCCTTTTGCAATATTGTTAATTAACTCCTGAATTAATACTGTTTTACCAACACCTGCACCACCGAACAAACCGATTTTACCTCCTTTTGCATAAGGTTCAACCAAGTCGATTACTTTAATACCTGTAAATAAAACTTCAGCAGAAGTTGAAAGTTGATCAAATTTAGGAGCTGGTCTGTGAATAGGAAGACCACCTTCTTTAGAAATATTTGTAAGACCATCAATAGCATCACCAACAACGTTGAAAAGTCTTCCGTTTACAGCTTCACCAATTGGCATTGTAATAGGATTACCATAACCAACTACTTCCTGACCTCTTGTAAGACCATCTGTAGCATCCATTGCGATACATCTTACAGTATCTTCACCTATATGCTGTTCTACTTCTAATACTACTTTTTCACCGTTTCCTTTTGTAATCTCCAAAGCGTCATAAATGCTAGGAATTGCTTCCACATTTGAGAATACTACGTCGATTACAGGACCAATAATTTGAGAAATTTTTCCTTTAATTTGGTTTGCCATTGCTAAATTTTTTCTTGGTGCAAATATAATTAATCTTATCAAACCCACAATTGCTAAAAAAAAGATTTTTATCATACTTTTCAAACAATTTAGCAATATAACAATCTACCAATTTGCCAATAGATTTTTCATTATCATATCTTATTTATATGCGTTGGAAGATTGTTACACTTTTGCACTGATGCATTGTTACATTTATTAGTTATATTTGCAGTCAAAAATTTTTCAGGTTGGAAGTTTTCAGAAATTTTAGTGATTATAACTCTCAAAAGCCTTTAGCATTATCTTTAGGGATGTTTGACGGGGTTCATCTTGGTCATAAATGCATTATGGATGAACTTAAAAAAGTAGGTTCTGAAAACAATTTAGAAACTGCTGTTCTCACTTTCTGGCCACATCCAAGATTTGTTTTTAAGCCCGACGAAAACTTGCAGCTTCTCAATACATTAGAAGAAAAATCTTTATTGATGGAGAAATATGGCATCAATAATTTATTTCTGAAAGAGTTTGATGAAGAATTCAGAAATCTTACGGGAGAAGAATTTGTAAAACAGATTTTAGTTGAAAAATTAAATGTTAAATATTTAATTATCGGTTACGATCATTCTTTTGGTAAAAATAAAAGCGGAAATTTTGAACTCCTCCAAAAATTATCCAAAGAGCTAGATTTTGAAGTGGAACAGATGGAAGCGATAAATATTCATGAAAACAACATTAGTTCTACCAAAATAAGAAAAGCTTTATTGGAAGGCAATATTTTGGAAGCTAATGAAATGCTGGGTTACCACTACTCTGTTTCCGGAACTGTCGTTCACGGTAAAAAAATAGGCAGAACCATCGGGTACCCAACTGCCAATATTGAAGTTGAAAATTTAAAATTACTTCCTAAAAAAGGCGCTTATATTGTTGAAGTTTTTGTAAGAAACCAAAAATATAAAGGAATGCTAAGCATTGGTACCAATCCTACTGTAAATGGGGATAAATTAACTGTTGAAGTTTATATTTTAGATTTTAATGAAGATATTTATGGTGAAAATATTACTGTAAAATTCCGAGATTTTCTTCACGAAGAAATAAAATTTGAAGGTCTTGAAAAACTGATTGAAAGACTGGATGAGGATAAAAGACTGACCGAAGAATTTGCTTTCTAGAAACTTTTGTTTATTCCCAAAATAACATGACGAGGAATTAATCTTTGAGTGTATAAGCTCTCACTAATCGAAGAAATAGAATATTGCTGAATACTATTTGAATTTAAAAGATTATTTCCCTGAATAAAAATACTCATATTAACTCGTAGTGCATTATCAAACGAGATTTATTTTTAGGTTGTTTATATTTCTATCAAAAATAAATCTATTCAAAAACTGAATAGTTGTAAGGGTTGT
>NZ_JADQBD010000081.1:0-10904 GCF_017808115.1 Chryseobacterium sp. RR2-3-20
TTATTAATTTAGTCAGCGGAAAACATTTTTTGCTTCGTGCAGTTTTTAGTAGAAATTTCAGGTGTAAAAGCCCGCACTTCAGCAATACGTTTCCCGTTAGCGGTAATTATATCGAACGACAGACCAAACAACAAATAAAATCAAAATGAATGAAGATAAACTTGCGGTATTGATTGATGCAGACAATATTCCATATGCTAATGTGAAAGAAATGCTTGAGGAAATTGCCAAAAATGGAACTCCAACAATAAAACGCATTTATGCAGACTGGACTAAACCAACGGTTTCGGGGTGGAAGAATGTCCTTTTAGAAAACGCTATTACTCCTATTCAACAATATAGCTACACAACAGGAAAGAACTCTAGTGATAGTGCAATGATTATTGATGCTATGGATATTCTTTACTCTGGAAAGGTGAACGGTTTTTGTATTGTATCAAGTGACAGTGATTTTACTCGACTAGCTACTCGGCTGAGAGAAGCTGGAATGACTGTAATTGGTTTTGGAGAAAAGAAAACTCCCCTGCCCTTCATTTCTGCCTGCGACAAGTTTATTTACATCGAAATTCTAAAAGCACCGATTTTAGAAAATGTTGAGACTGTTAAAGCTAATGCAAAAAATAAAAAACAAGAGCCACTAAGCAAAGTAGATGCAGAAACCATTAGAATTCTAACTGAAAGCGTGAATGATTTGGCTGACGAAAATGGCTGGACATTCTTAGCAAACTTAGGAAATTACATTCTTAAGAAAAAGCCTGACTTTGATCCAAGAAACTATGGATTTCTCAAATTACTACCATTAATAAAAGACACCAAAAAGTTTGATATTGATGAAAGAGAAACAGGAGTAAATAACATTAGACACATATATGTAAAACAAAAATAACTACCGCTAACATCGGTAGCTGTTGCACAACTCCCATTTTTAGAAATACTATTTCCAAAACATAAAATTTTGACCTCGTTTAAGTACTTTTAAGCGAGGTTTGTTTTTTAGTTAACGGTCAAAATGCTTAAAATTGGGGTGCTTAAAATTGAGTTATTGAAGCTTGGAAAGACTGATTTACAAAAGCAAAGTTCTTCCCTTGTTTTAGAGATAGTACTTGGGCTAAAATACTCGGTTTTTTGGCGATAAAGCGTAAGTATTTTTTCAAGTTGTAGGTTAAACTTGCCATTAATACGTGTTTGTTTGCGTTTTTGATTCCTCGTGTATTGACTCTCCTCATATTCGTAAAGTTGACCAACGTTCCAATGACGGGTTCTACCGTTTTGCTACGCACTCTAACCATTTTCTTGGCATATTTCTCGTTTTGGGTGAGTTTTTGGTGCATACGGTCGTAATGTTCTTTGTGGATGCTGTCGTCTAGCTTTTTAAACTTGGTGCTTTTGCCACAGCATTGTTCTCTTAGTGGACAGTTTTTACAATCTGTTTCGCTACTTCGGTACGTTCGTTTGGTGTAGCCTTTACTATCCCTTTTTTCGCCTTTGAAAAGCAGTTTAGCTTGCTTACCTTCGGGTTTTGTGCATTGATAATAGTTTTCTTCTTTGTGGTAAGTAAAACCTTCTCGCTCTGATTTGTATTGTCCGAAGTAGGGGATGTAGGCGTTGATGTTTTTTTCGTGCAAATACGCCAAAGCTTCGCCACTGCTGTAACCACCATCGGCTAAAAGTTCTTCGAGTTCTATTCCGTTTTCGTTTAGGTTTTTTTCGGTAAGTTCTACAATTTGTTCTAAACACTGACTGTCGCGTTTGTCCGCAAAATCAGAACACGCTCCTGTAATCACATGGTGTGCATCATCTACTGCGATTTGTCCAAAATAATTTAATTGTCGCGCTTTGCCTGGTTTTACGCTTACTCTAGCATCGCTATCTGTGGGAGAATAATGGGTGTGATTCGATAGGTATTTCGGACGAATGAGATTGCCATTTTCGTCGGTTTGATTGCTGTTGCTATTTGCTGGCATTCCTTTATACGCTTCTGCTTTCCAATCATGGTGGCGTTCAACGAGTTTCTTGCGGGTGGAAGTCACTTTGTATTCGCTGTTTTCTTCAAATTCGTTCACAAAAGCACCAGCATCTTCCAAAACTTCCTTCTCTACCAAACTATCCATACTGGCGTTGGCTTTGATGAAAACGCTGTCCACCGCTTGGCGTTTCCCTCTTACCATTCCTTTAGAAACGCACATTTTCAAGACTTCTTTAAACAAGTTTAAAAAGACTTCTTCGCCATATAAACCGCGAGTTCGGCTAATGGTACTGTGCCAAGGAAGCTGCTCATGTACATCATAACCCAAAAATAATCGTATCGATAAGCTATCACTACAAAAAGCTATCAACTGTCTATCTGAATTGATATTGTTTAAATATCCCACCAATAAAATCTTAAAGAAAACTACAGGATCTATACTCTCCTGTCCTTCCTTACCATAATACTTTTGAGTTGCTTTATAAATGAAATGTAAATTGAGTTCGGATAACATTTTTCTATAAAAATTATCCTCTGGAACTAGGTCTAATAAATTGACCGAAACAAATAATTGTGGCGTAAAATTCTTCTTTCCTTGCATATTTAAATTTACAAAATATCCAATTTTTATACAAATTTATTTGTATATTTGAGTTGTGCAACAAGCACATTGTATTGGCAAAATGCGGGAGGAAGTACAAAGTTGAAAATTTTCAGATATTTTGTCGCAAAAAACTTTTCGTTTTCCAATTTTTTTGTAAGTTTGAAAAACGAAAAGTTTTTTGCTAATTGCAGTTTTAAGTTGTTCATTTTCAGCTAAAAATCCCGCACTTCGCCAATACTTTTTCCGTTATCTGTAATTTTAAACAAGATGTGTTCAAAATTTCATTATTATTATGAATTTCTGTTATACTGAAATAAAAAATGAATAATTAAATAACAAATTTATTACAATTATATAAGTCAACTTAAAAATTTTAGTTTATCACATAGTAACGCACGATATTTTAATTAAGTATGAAAATAAAAATTTACACATTCGCATTCTTACTATTGTCATATTTCTGTAATGCGCAAAAATTTAATCTTAGTGAGTTAGAAATACTTACAAAAAGTAATTTTGCCGAATTTTCAAATTATGCTATTGGTAAATCATATAAATTAATCACTAGTAAGAATAATTATGTTTCCTTTGGCTATGAAAATATGAGTAATGGCAATATGTACATAATTGAAAAAGATGACAGTGCTGAGAGTCCAGTTGTTAATTATGTAATTACCAATCAAAATGATTATTTACAATTTCAAAATGAATTAAAAAAGCATAATTATATTTCTAATGACGATAATAGTAGTTTTTCTGAAGACATTTATCATAGTGAAAACTACGAATTCATTGCAGTAGTTCAAATAGGAAAAGGTTATTATAAAATATTTCTTCATAACACAAATTAAAAAAAACTACAGATAACAGGCGTAGCTGTTGCACAACTCCCATTTTTAGAAATACTATTTCCAAAACATAAAATTTTGACCTCGTTTAATCACTTTTAAGCGAGGTTTGTTTTTTAGTTAACGGTCAAAATGCTAAAAATTGGGGTGCTTAAAAACGAGCTTTTGAAGTCTATAAATACCATTTTTATAAAATCGAGTTCCGTTATCAATTTTCTGTAAAAATTATCCTCTGGAACTAGGTCTAATAAATTGACCGAAACAAATAATTGTGGCGTAAAATTCTTCTTTCCTTGCATATTTAAATTTACGAAATATCCAATTTTTATACAAATTTATTTGTATATTTGAGTTGTGCAACAAGCACAAGGTATTGCCAAAAGCGGGGCTGAAAGTCCAAACTTCAACATTTGTACTTCTATTCCGCAAAAACCATTTTTTATTTGCTTTGAAAAATGTAAATTAGCAAACAAAAAATGGTTTTGCTAACTGCGGTGCTTAATTCAGGTTTTGTGCTTCTATTTCCCCGCCTTCGGCAATACCCAAACCGTTATCTGCAACCTTATATCGCTTATGGAAAAACAATTTATAGATATTTTTAAACAATTTTTATTATCAAAAGGTTATCCTGAAAATAGTCTATTGTTTGAATTCAAATCCTCTAAAATTCACCCAAAATTCAGACCTGATTTATTAGTTATTGATACAGAAAATGACAATTTTTTATGTTTATTTGAATTTAAATCTTCAACTTCGGAAAAAAGTGATTTAATTAATGAAATAAACTATTATCAAAATGATTTTCTATCAAATTTACAAGAAGATATACCTGTTTATTTAGTTTTAAGTTTTGGATTTGGAAAAGATTTTCAAATTTTCGAATTGACAGATGGGGCCCTAAAACTAATTCCAGATGATGAATTCCCAAGATATGAAACCCTTGTATCACAGCAAAAAACTGAAGAAAAAATTGAAAAAGAAAGAATCCAAAAATATAAAATTGAAGAATTAAAAGAAAGAAAAAAAAGAGTGTGGTTAAGCTCAATGCTTTCCATTTTAAGTCTTGTCGTTGGAATAATTACTGTGGTTTACTCACTAAATTTGAATAAAAAAACAAACAACTCCTCAACTTTTTCATCATCTTGCAATTGTGATTTGATTAAAACTGAAATAAAAAATTTGAAAACATTAATAAATCAAATTGACAAAAAAACAAATCAAAATGTAAGTTCGTCCAAGAATAACCCTGTAAATTCGGATATAGCAGATTTAACAAATAGAATAGAAGTTATTGAAAAAGGAATTTCAGACAATCCTGAAAAAACACTTTCGTTACTTAATATGAATAACAACATTTCTCAATTAGAAAAAAGTGATGAATCTATAAGGGAAATCAACAAAACAGAAATAGAATCTTTAAAAAATGAAATGGAAAATCAAAACTCGTGGATATCAGGATTACTAATTACAATTTTTGGACTTGTTTTAAGTTTTGCAGTTCCAAATCTTTTGGCAAATATTAAAGAAAATAAATAAAACTAAAAAGGCTGCAGATAACATAGTATTGGCAAAATGCGGGAGGAAGGGATAATTGAAAGATTTGTCACATTTAGCCGCCGCTGCTTTTTCGTATTGATTTTTTTCTTAATTTAACAATCCGAAAAAAGCATCGGTTCCACGCAGTCTAAATTGAATTTTCAGTTAAATTAAGCCCGCACTTCGCCAATACTTTTTCCGTTAGCAGAAATATCATAAAAAATTCCGCATAAAAATAAAAGTTGTTCATTTGGACAACTTTTTGTATTTTTGTAAATGATATGGAAGAAAAGAAGATTAGAAATATTTTCGCCTATAAAAATTACTTCCTTGACTTCTTCCAAAAACAGAAGCCAAAAGTAAAAGAGAAAATATTATGGACTTTTATGGTCATTGAAACCGTGGAGAAAATTCCAATTGAATATTTTAAACATATGGAAGGAACCAACGGACTTTATGAGATAAGAGTTCAGTTTGGAAACGATATTTTTAGGATTTTTTGCTTTTTTGACGAAGGAAAATTGGTCGTGTTGACAAATGGATTTCAAAAGAAAACGCAAAAAACACCAAAAAAGGAAATTGAGATTGCATTAAAAATTAAAGAAGAATACGAACATGAAAAATAAAAATTTAACTTCTCTAACTGAAATTCTTGATAAAGAATACGGAAAAAAGGGAACAAAAAGAAGAGACGAGTTTGAAAAGGGATATGAAGAATTCAAACTTGGAATTTTAATTCAGCAAGCAAGACTTGAAAAAGGTCTTACACAAGAGCAACTTGCAGAAAAATGTGGAACCAATAAAGGTTATATTTCAAAAGTTGAAAATAATATTAAAGATGTTAGACTTTCAACACTGCAAAAAATTGTGGAAATTGGACTTGGAGGAAAACTAAATCTTGGAATTAACCTGTAAAAAGATACTTCTGCTAACATGGGTTTGGCAAAAGCGGGGCGGAGAGTTATCATTTAGAAGAATTAGGCACTTTTCGCCGCAAAAACCATTTCGTTTTTTTATTTTTTGTAATTTTGAAAAAAACGAAAATGGTTTTTGCTCGGTTCGGGTTTAGTTGGAATTTCCGTCTATCTTATCCCCGCCTTCGCCAAGCCCTTTCCCGTTGTGCGCAATATTTTGAAGGGCAGTTATCACTAGAAATTTCGGTCTGAAAAATCAAAATTTTGACCTGAATTTAAACTTCTAGAACTGACTGAAATCTGAAATTCTTTGCGCTGATTTTCCTAAATCCAGAAAAAATCTTTACGAAAAACTTACGGATTTGAGTATCAAAAATTGCGCTGAATTCTTCAAAACGCTGACTGAAAAATGCGCCAAAAAACTTAAAATCAATCTACAAAAATTCCACTGGATTTTAAAAATTGTGCTTGACGTTTACAAATTTGCGCTTAATGGCGTGAATAAATTTTGCTTGAATTATTTTCCAAAATTCGTGAATAAAATTCTGAAAATCTTTGCGATTTCGTGGGTGAAAAAAATTGTCGTGCTTGATTTTTAATTCTCTGACCTGAATTTAACGAGTTAAATCCAAGTCGCCGAACTAAAAATACTGCGCACAACATGGGTTTGGCAAAAGCGGGGCGGAGAGTTATCATTTAGAAGACTTCAGCACTTTTCGCCGCAAAAAACCTTTTCGTTTTTTTATTTTTTGTAATTTTGAAAAAACGAAAATGGTTTTTGCTCGGTTCGGGTTTAGTTGGAATTTCCGTCTTTCTTATCCCCGCCTTCGCCAAGCCCTTTCCCGTTGTGCGCAACCACTAACCAAAAAACCAGCTAATGACATTTTTAGAACTTGCTGAAAAAGTTTTACAAGAAGAAAATAAACCATTAACATCAAATGAAATTTGGGCAATAGGTGTTAAAAAAAATTACGATAAAGAGTTAAATACTGAAGGTAAAACTCCTTGGGCAACTTTAGGAGCGCAGATTTATGTTAACTCAAAAGATAATCCTAAATCCCTTTTTGGAAAAACTGATTCTCGTCCAAAAAAGTTTTATTTAAAGTCTCAAATTGGAAAAATTAATTTAGAGGATAGTTCAATTACTGAAGAAATCCTTGTTCCAAAAAAGAAAAAATTTGATTTTTTAGAAAAAGATTTACATAAGTATTTATCATATTATGCATACTACCACTTACATTGCTACACAAAAACAATAAATCATTCTGTTTCTTCAAAAAAAGAATTTGGGGAATGGGTTCATCCTGATATGGTTGGTTGCTACTTTTCAATGGAAGATTGGAAAAAGGAAGTTTATGACTTGAGTTCTGCAATGGGAAATACTTCTTTGAAACTCTATTCTTTTGAATTAAAAAGAGAATTAAATTTTGCAAATCTTCGTGAAAGTTTTTTTCAATGTGTTTCAAATTCTTCTTGGGCGAATGAATCATTTTTGGTTGCATCGCAAATATCAGAAAATGAAGACTTCAGAGATGAATTAGGTCGTCTTTGTACCTCTTTTGGAATTGGCGTTATTAAACTCAATATTGAGGACCCACATTCAACTGAAATATTAATACCTTCAAAATTCAAGGATTTAATTGATTGGGAAACTGTGAATAAACTAACTATGAATAATGATTTTAAGGAATTTATTGACACAGTCAAAACAGATTTAACAAGTAAAAAAATTCATAAAAAAGAATATGATTTAGTGGAAGAAATTGAAAAATTAAAAATGAAACCTTAATTGTGGCTGCACATAACATAGTATTTGCAAAAGGCGGGGTTGAATATATAATAGAAAACCCGATGCATTTAGTCGCAACTTGCTTTTCATATTGTATTTTTTTTGTAATTTAACAATCTGAAAAAGCAATTTGCTTCGTCCGGTCGAAATTGAACTTCCAGTTAAATTTAGCCCGCCCTTCGCAAATACTTTTTCCGTTATGTGTAATCCTAAAACAACGATGTGTCTTAAATAGAAGATGAAAAATATTGACAAAAAAAGTCTTGAAAACGCTTACAAATTATTTGAAAGTGGAGACATTAAAAATATAGAAATTGGAACGACGAAAGGGCTTCAACAAATACATAAATATTTATTTGACGAGTTGTATGATTTTGCAGGAAACATACGAATTTTAAATATTTCAAAAGGCGGATTTAGATTTGCAACAGCAATGTATCTGAATGAAATCTTGGCGAAAATAGAATTAATGCCAGAAAATACTTTCGAGGAAATTATTGCCAAATACGTCGAAATGAATATTGCTCATCCATTTATGGAAGGAAATGGAAGAACAATGAGAATTTGGCTTGATTTAATTCTTAAAAAGAATCTAAAGAAAGTAGTCAATTGGCAATGTGTTGACAAAACACTTTATTTACAGTCAATGGAAAGAAGTCCAATTAATGATTTAGAATTGAGAACTTTACTTTCAGAAAATCTGACTGAAGATGTTGAAAATAGAGAAATAATTTTTAAAGGTATTGAACAATCATATTATTATGAAGGCTACAAAAAGGAAGATGATGATAATTAGAACTAAAAAAGGACAACACATAACACGGTATTGGCAAAAACGGGCTTGAATATCCAAATTGAAAATTTGAATATTCTTTGCCGCCAATTGCTTTTCGTTCCAACTTTTTTTGTAATTTAGTTTCCACGAAAAAGCATTGGCTTCTACTCCACAAAATTGAATTCTCCGAATTCCTTTTTTGCCCATCTTCGCCAATACTTTTTCCGTTATACGACATTTTATGAAATGTATCGTCCTAAAATAGGTTGACCAAAAATTAAGCACTTTTACTGAACAATGGACTTAACAAATGGACAACCCTGCCGAAAAAGAAACGATAAAAAAACATCTTTTGAATTCAAAATTTTCGTTATTTCGCAGATTAACAATGGTTTAATTTCCACTAACTTTGCCTCCAAGAAATACAACATTTCAAGAAGCACAATCGATTATTGGCGAAAAAAATTATCCAATTACACCTCAAAATCCAAAGCAATGAGCCTGCAAGACGAAAACAAAAAACTCAAAGAAAAACTTCAAGAACTCCAGTGGATCAAAGAGTTTCAACAAGACGTAATCATTGAATTTGAACGAGTTACAGGTAAGGAACTCTCAAAGGAATTATTACCCAAACATTTATCAAACGAGATACAAAAAAAGAAGAAAAAATTAAAATAAGGCTTTTGTATCAAGTGTTTGGGATTTCCAAGCAAGCCTATTACAAGCGTCAAAAAACGTTTGAAGAGAAGCAAAAACTCAATCAAAAAGTAATTGAAATTGTAGAAAACGCCCGTAAAAAACAACGAAAAATGGGCACGCGAAAACTCATGGATAAAATCAAGACAGAAATCTCGGAAAATAAGATTAAAATAGGGCGTGATGCTTTATTCACGCTGCTTCGAAACCATGGAATGCTCATCAAAAAGAACAAATGCTATCACATCACAACAGATTCCAAGCATTTTTACTACACTTCACCAAATCTCTTGAAAGAAACAGAGCTTAAACACGCTGAACAGGCCGTAGTTTGCGACATTACCTACATCAAAACCGATGAAGGACACGCCTATCTTTCGCTGGTAACAGACCCTTATTCCAAGAAAATAATGGGTTACGCCCTGGAAGACAACATGAAGGTAGAAATGGTGAAAAAAGCCCTTAAAATGGCGCATAAAAACAGACAATTTAATACTGAGAATATCATTCATCATTCCGACAGAGGATTGCAATATTGTTGCCCAGATTATACTGATTTTGCAAGGAAATTAGGCTACAAAATGAGCACCACACAAAAGTATGATCCTTACGAAAATGCAGTCGCTGAAAGGATTAATGGCATTTTGAAATATGAATTTGGTTTCATTAATGTTCTTCCTGATTTAAAAACTGCTCAAAAAATGATTAAAGAAGCTGTAGAGATCTACAACAACGAAAGATTGCATTGGAGCCTCAACCTAAAAACACCGCAACAAGCTCATAATGAATTTAATACTCAAATATACAAAACATATCGTAAAAAATCAGCATAATGTTGTGGTTGAAAAACGCGGAAATAAATTGTGGAAAAATCAGTAGGGAAAAGAAAAGGACATTTTTCCACAATTTATTCCGAAACCAATTATGAAATTCCTTATTTTTAAATCGTGAAAAAAAACAAAATATTAACCCAAAAAAAGTCAACCTATTTCAGGACATGACAAAGATTCCGCTTAAAACAAAAATTTTGGATTGATTTAACTTTTTCCTATATTTGTATCCAAATGAATACAAAATGTACTTTATTGAGAAAACAAATGAGTTTGACAAGTGGTTCCGAAAATTAAAAGATATCCGAGCAAAGGCTAAAATCTTGTTCCGAATCCAGAAATTACAAAACGAAGAACATTTTGGAGATTGCAAACCTGTTGGAAATGGAATCAGCGAATTGCGAATAAATTTTGCAAAGGGCTACAGAATCTATTTCAAAGAGACAGATGGAAAAATTATTATCTTGTTAATTGGCGGCGACAAATCAAGCCAACAAAAAGATATAGAAAAAGCGAAAGAAATTTGGGAAAAAATAAAAGAATAAAGAATGGATATTTCAAAATTTGACATTGCAGATTATTTGGACAGCAACGAAATGATTGCTGAATATCTTAATGTTGTCCTTGAAGAAGGCGATGATTCTGAAATTGTTGTAGCAATTGGTAATATTGCAAAAGCAATCGGAATGACAAAAATTGCAGAAGAAACTGGAATGAGCAGACCGAGTTTGTACAAAGCACTATCTGAAGGTGCAAAACCACAGTTTTCAACAATTATGAAAGTTTTGAAAGCAGTTGGCGGACAAATAAGAGTTAATCCTATAACTGCATAAAAAAAACGTCGTACAACATGGGTTTGGCAAAAGCGGGGCGGAGAGTTATCATTTAGAAGATTTCAGCACTTTTAGCCGCAAAAAACCATTTCGTTTTTTTATTTTTTGTAATT
>NZ_JADQBD010000082.1:0-10527 GCF_017808115.1 Chryseobacterium sp. RR2-3-20
ATCAGAAAGGCTTTGCCAAATATGTTTTCGTTCCTGAAAAATCCTAAAATCCCGAAAACAACCAACGCCATAGAATCTTTTTTCGGTCATCTGAAAGGTCATCTCAATATTCATCGGGGACTTACAAAAAGTCGGAGAAAAAGGTTTATCCAATGGTATCTTTTTTATAAAAATCTAAAGTTTTGAGTAGAGATATTCAATAGATTTGCAGTGTAATTTTTTGCAATAGTAATATGGTTCTGAGCTTGTAAAGATGCATTTGAAAGTGACATTCCGCTTTCGTTTATACGATATCTATATAATTCTTTGTCTACAATGACACCTTTAAAATTTTCAGAAAAAAGTAGTACTGTCCATAATTTGTAATCTTCAGCAGCCTTGTAATCCTGATCATAAATGCCTTTTTCAAAGATTTTTTTCTTAAAAATTGATTGAGGATGCGGAAATGGAGAATTAAAAATTGCAGTGTATTTAATACCAAGTTGAGTAGTTAATAAATCAAATCCTTTCTTTTTAAGAGGTTTACTATTTTCATCTATCCAACTGTAATTGCTTGAAACAAGATCTGCATCATCTTCAATCATTTTCTCAACGAGATTCAAAATTCGGTCTTTCTCTGCGACATCATCCGGATCCATTCGAACTAAAACATCACAACTAGCTAAATCAATAAGTTTATTAAGGGTATAAATAAGTCCTTTATTTTGTTCATTAGAATAAACCTTTATACGAGGGTCTTTTTTAGCAAAATCGTGCAAAATCTCTAATGTCTTATCCGTAGAAGCATCATTTAAACAAATAATTTCTAAGTCACGGTACTTTTGATTAACAATTTATTCTAAGCCTTCTATTAAGTAAGAGGATACATTTTATAGCAAGGGATGATTACAGAAATTTTATTCATATCCTCTTAATTTATTATATAATTTATTACCAATAGTTTTCCTAAAAAAACCAGCTAACTTCTTTCTGAATTTAATATCTATTGGTAGCCAAGAACCTGCAAAATGGTGAATACAAACAGATTTTTTCGTTAATAGCAACTCACCTGTAGCATGAGATTTTGGACAAAACACATCACTTGGATAAAATGCAATATAATTGGAAATCTCCTGAAAAGTATTATCCATCACAAATCCTTTATCCTTCATTAAATTAGTAATAACTACTACATTAGTTTCTAAAATGGGATTTCCATTTGCATCCAAGAAGGATTTACCATCATAATAACTTAACATTTCTGTTGCCCAAATACTGTTCTTCTCACTCGCCATAATACCAGTAGGTACTACATTATTATCTTCAAACCCAGAGAATGCAGCATGATGTAAAAAATCGTCCAATGGCTTTAGCATCTCTACGTCACTATCCAAATAAACCCCTCCTTCTTTTTTCAACACATAAAGCCTAACCACATCTGTAACGTATGCAAATTTTTTGCTATCATAAGCCTGTCTAGTAAATGGATAGAGGTCTAAATCAAAATTTGATTCGTTCCACTCTTTAATTTCGTATTCTGGCAAATGCTTTTTCCAAGATTCAATGCATTTTTTTGCCAAATCGGGAAGCTCTTTTCCTCCAAACCAGCAATAATGTATAATTTTTGGTATCATGACTTACAAAAACTTTTTAAGAATAAAATACTGTACTACAGTATGAAAAATATAACTAACTAAATAAGAAAAACTTAAACCTATTGCCCCAAACTGATATCTCTGCACTAAGATATAAGTACAGGAAATTAAAATTATAGCCCATGCTAAATTAACGTAAAAGCCAATCCACATTTTACCTTGGCTAGCAATTCCCTGACCTACAACATTATTTACCGTAATTAATGCCGTGGTTAAAAACATTATAATAAGTGGTATTTGAGTATCCTTGTAATCTTTACCATATACCAAAGTAATTATTGGTGACAAAATTATAAATATTAAAGAAAAAGATATTCCAATATAGAGATTCATTTTAATATTCTTATTTAATATAATTCTGTATTCTTTTTTATTACCTACTTGTGATGCTAACATCGGAAGTGCTATTTGAGCTAGTGCAGATGGTATAAACAAAACTGTATTTCTCCATTGATTGGCAATATCAAAACTTGCCATTTCAGAGTAACCATTGGGCTGATTGACTAGTAAGTAGTTACAAAGCCAAATAACTGGAGCAATCATAACTCCAGCCAAAATTGCCGGCAAACTAAATTTCCATAATACTTGAAACTCTTTTAGGTTTTTCTTGTCGAAAATTTTTATTTTAAAATCCTTATAAAAAAATCTTAGCGTATACAGATTTAATAAAAAAATTATCACATAATTAAACCCAAATGCAATTATAACCATATCTAAGTTATAATACTTTGATGTTAAAACCAAAAAAACACAAGAAAATACCCCAGCAATAGCTCCGTTTATTGACTGTTCTTTAAATTTTTCAATTCCTGATAGAATTCCATTTTGGATTCCATTTAAAGAAGAAAAAAACAAGATAAATGAACTAATTTTAATCTCCTGAACTAAATTTTCAGCTTTTATCTGAATGGCTATTTCTTTCGCGAAGAAAAATATCAAAACTGTAACAGCAATACTTATAATTATCGAAAATAAAGTAGATAAACCTACAATTCTTTCAACTTTAAGTTTATCTGTTGACTTATATTGAGATATATACTTTGTTGCTGTCATACCTAATTCTAATCCGGCAAACATTGCAAACATCAAAATGGTAGATTTAATGATACCAAACTGCCCATATTCTTTTTTTCCCAAATATTTGGTTACAAATATGGTAGCAACAAGTAATGCAAATTTTGAAATAACATTACCAATTAAAATCCAAAAACTATGATTGAGAATTTTCTTGTTTAATTCTGAAGATAAAAAATTATTTATTTTTGCTTTTATATTCATCTGTCAATATTAAAGCTTTAATAAAATTAATGATTCGGACACATGCTTTTCCATCTCCATAAGGATTATGCAGAGAACTCATCATTTGGTATCTGTTAGAATCTGTTAGCAAACTATTAGTTTCTTTGATAATTAGGTCTTTATCTGTTCCTACCAAAATCACAGTTCCCGTTTCTACAGCTTCTGGTCTTTCTGTTGTATTTCTCAGTACTAATACCGGTTTACCCAAACTGGGAGCTTCTTCTTGAACACCTCCAGAATCTGTAATAATAATATATGCATGATTCATTAACCAAACAAAAGCTGGGTAGGCTAATGGATTTATAAGTTTTATATTATGTATACCAGATAAAATTTCATACACAGGCTTTTTAACGTTTGGATTTAAATGTACGGGATAAATAATCTGAATATTTTCATTATTTACAGCAATTTCTTTTAATGCTTCACATATATTGATAAATCCTTGACCATGATTTTCTCTTCTATGCCCTGTAACCAATATTATTTTTTTGTTGAGATCAATAATATCTTTTAAAAATCTTATCTCCGAATCTTCAATATTGTTTACTTTTTCTGTACTCTCTAACAATGCATCAATTACTGTATTTCCCGTAACAATTACTGATGCCGGATCTAAATTTTCTTTTAATAAATTCTCTTTTGACTGCTCTGTGGGGGCAAAATGATAGTTTGCAATTCTTCCCGTCACCTGCCTATTAATCTCTTCAGGAAATGGTGAAAGTTTGTCGTAAGTTCTAAGTCCTGCTTCCACGTGGCAAATTTTAGCTCCAGAATAGAATCCAGCAATACTCGCAGCCATTGTTGTCGTTGTATCTCCATGAACATAGACAAAGTCGGGCTGAAAGTCTTCTAAAACTGGTTTTAGCTGAGTAATTATATCTGCGGTTAAAGTATATAAATTTTGATTATGTCGCATTAAATTCAGATCATAATCAGGCGTTATTTCAAAAAAATTTAAAACCTGATCCAACATTTCTCTATGTTGTGCAGTTACGCAAACCTTAGTTTTAAATGCATTTGCATTTTTTTGAAATTCTTTTACGAGAGGTGCCATTTTAATAGCTTCAGGTCTTGTCCCAAATATTATAAGATTTTTATACAAGTCTTAATTTTTAAGTTATTAAATACAAATTCGCAATTAATTTAACCGATCCTAAAACAGCATCAAATCACTCTCCACCATTTCTTTCACCAAAGCCTGCAAATCATATTTGGGTTTCCAACCTAGCTGAGTTTTGGATTTTGTAGGATCACCAATTAACAAATCTACTTCTGTAGGACGGTAATATTCGGGATCTACCGAAACCACCTTTTTACCTGTTTCCAACTGGTATAACGGATTATTACAAGCTACCACTTTCGCCACTTCATTTTCATTTTCTCCTTCAAAAGAAAGCTCAACTCCAATTTCAAGAAAAGCCATACGTACGAAATCTCTTACCGAAGTGGTAACTCCTGTAGCAATGACAAAATCTTCCGGCTTTTCCTGCTGAAGGATTCTCCACATGGCTTCTACATAATCTTTGGCATGTCCCCAATCACGAAGAGCATTCAGATTTCCTAAATACAGGCATTCCTGCTTTCCTTTGGCAATGGCTGCGGTAGCCATGGTAATTTTACGGGTAACGAAAGTTTCTCCTCTTCGCGGAGATTCGTGGTTGAATAAAATACCATTACACGCAAACATTCCATACGCTTCACGGTAATTTTTAGTAATCCAAAAACCGTAGATTTTAGCCGCTCCGTAAGGTGAGCGTGGATAAAACGGAGAGTTTTCATCATAGAAACCTGCTGCATTTTTATTTTCCGGTAACCCACCATATAATTCTGAGGTAGAAGCCTGATAAATTCTGGTTTTCTTTTCCAAACCAAGAATACGAACAGCTTCCAATATTCTTAAAGTACCAATTCCGTCTACATTCGCAACGTATTCAGGAGAATCGAAAGAAACCTTTACGTGAGACATTGCTCCCAAATTGTATATTTCATCAGGCTGAACTTCCTGAATAATTCTGATGATATTAGTGGAATCTGTTAAATCACCATAATGCAGTGTAAAATTTACATGCTGCTCATGCTGATCCTGGTATAAATGATCAATTCTCTGCGTATTGAATGAAGATGCTCTTCTTTTGATCCCATGAACTCTATATCCTTTTTCCAACAGAAGCTCTGCCAAATAAGAACCGTCCTGACCTGTAACTCCTGTTATTAATGCTGTTTTCATCTGTATGATGTATGCTTTTTTTTATTATTGATGAATGATGAATGATGTTTGATATTTGATAAATGATGATTGATGCTCAGTTGATCAGGACATCTTTACCTGCTTAAAACTGTTGATGTTTTCTAAAAACCAATGATAGGTTTGGGTAATTCCAGCTTCGAGATCTACTGTATGTTTCCAGCCTAATTCGTGCATTTTGGATACATCCATTAACTTTCTTGGTGTTCCGTCCGGCTTTTCTGAATCCCAAATAATTTCTCCCGTGTGTCCTGTCACTTTCTGAATCAGTTCTGCTAAATCTTTAATCGTTAAATCTACTCCGGTTCCTACATTATATAAATGCTCCGGAAGTTTATTTTCTAAAGCAAATACTACCGAAGCTGCCATATCGTCTACAAAAAGAAATTCTCTCATAGGCGTTCCTGAACCCCATAAGGTTACGGGTGCTTGATTATTTTCTTTAGCTTCGTGAAATTTCCTGATCATTGCCGGTAAAACATGAGAGGTATTCAAATCGAAATTATCATGGGTGCCATACAGATTGGTAGGCATTAAAGAAACATAGTCTTTATCAAACTGTTTTCTGATTGATTCAACTGCTTTGATGCCTGTAATTTTAGCAACAGCATACCATTCGTTGGTGGGTTCTAAAGAATCTGTCAGTAAATATTCTTCTTTTAGCGGTTGTGGTGCTAATTTGGGATAAATGCATGATGAGCCCAGAAAAATAAATTTTTCAACATCATTCTTCAATGAAGCATCAATTAAATTATTCTGAATCTGCATATTTTCCATCAAAAACTGATATGGATACGAATTATTCGCTAAAATACCTCCCACTTTTGCGGCTGCATCAATTACCACATCCGGTTTTTCTGTTTCAAAAAATTCAGCTACGGCTTTCTGATCTTTTAAATCCAATTCACTACTGGTTAAACCAATCAAATTGATATATCCTTTTTCTGATAACTGTCTCCAAATGGCAGAGCCCACCATTCCTCTGTGACCTGCTATGTATATTTTAGATTCTTTTGAAATCATTTTTATCAATTTAATTATCTTAAAGTAGATTTATATTTTTCCAGCTGATTATACACCTTTTTCACATCCTGAGATTTTTCTTTATGAAGAATCAACAATGCATCCGGAGTATGAACCAAAATAGAATCTTTTAGACCTACAAAAGCGGTAAAGATTTCCGTACCGATCACCATATTGCCGTTTTCATCTACAGGATGACCTGTAGAACGTAAGTAATCATACAATGATTCGAAAGAGCCCAAATCATTCCATCTGAAATGAGCAGGAACCACTTTTATTCTTTTAGATCTTTCCATAACGGCATAATCTATACTGATGGAAGGAATCTGTAAGGATGCCTCCATATTCAGACACTGGTTTTCGGAAGCGTTCCATGCTTCTGAACATTTATCCAATACTTCTGGCTGATACTTTTTCAACTCATCTAAAAGTACACCTGCTTTAAAGCAAAACATTCCGGAATTCCATAAAAAAGTACCTCTCTCTAAAAATTCCTGAGCGGTTTCCGTATTAGGTTTTTCTCTGAATGAAAGAACATCTTTACCTTCATATTCTATGTAACCATATCCGGTTTCCGGTTTTGAAGGAACCACTCCAAAAGTCACCAGAAAATCTTTCTTTGCCAATTCAACTGCTTCTTTGATGGCTTTTTCATAAGCATCCTGATTCTGGATTAAATGATCGGAAGGCGTGATGATCAATACATCATCAGGATCTACTGCTAACGCAGCAAAAGCTATCGCAGCAGCGGTATTCCGCGCAGCGGTTTCCGTTATAAAAGTTTTAGGAATTGAAATATCATTCAGAAGCTCTTTACTCCATTCAATATGATCTGTATTGCCTACCACCATAATCTCATCTACCACTTTCTGATTTCTTTCTGCAGTTAGTTCAAACAATGCTTTACCAGAAAATAATTTCAGAAACTGTTTCGGATGCTGCTTACGTGAAAGCGGCCAAAGCCTGCTCCCTACTCCTCCTGATAAAATTACATTATATATTCTCATTTTTCTCTATCATTTTTAAAAGAACAAGTCCCCTTAATACTTATTTGTTTTTAAGCCTGTAAATATACGAGTATTTCTTCAATTATAATTAAAAAGAGGCTGTCCCAAAAGTACGTTCTCTCCCGCATTCCTGCCTGACCATTTCTGTCATTTAGAAGATTCTGAAAGTGTTAATTTACCTTTTGATACAGCCTCAACTGATTACACCTTATTGTACATTTCTATCGAGGGAATCAACTATCATTCTTATTCCTAAATATTTTTTTTAAAATTACGGCAATAAGAAAACTAGTAGATGCTCCTACCATTGCGAGAAAAACAGTTTCCAAAATATTTTCCATATTCATTGTCATCAAGACACTCAAAACTGTTCCCGCAAGGGTACCTAATTTTGTATCGACATTATTCATCCTGATCCGTTTTCAGATTAGAATTACTGGACTTATCCTGACGGTCTTTATCGTCGACAGTAACCTGGCTCACCGCAGATATAATACCGCCTGCCAATACTAAATACTGTGCAATATTCTCTATAATTACAGGAAGATCTATGGGAGATGCGATTAATACCCCTCCAAATCCTGCTGCCATAAGACCTATATTTCTCAAGATTCTGAAAAACTTCGGTGTCGGTGCTTTCGCTCTATTGATAATATTCATTTTTTTATTATTTAGGATGTTATTGTAAGCCATACGGCTTCATTATTATTTATAGCTTTATAGACCATGTCTTTCAGTTTAGTGAAAGCCTGTCGAGAAAGGGTTCCCATACCGGCCCCCGATATGTGGGTAACCGGAGCAATACAGCCTTTCAGTTCTTTTGCCGCATTATTAGCCGGATGTACAAGAATCTGGTTTCTGTCTTTTACGTCCACTATTTCTAAGTGCCAACCGAACTTATGGCTATAGCGTTTCGCCATCCTGTACTTTCCTTCGGGAATACAGGATATCTGTCTCTGATTATCTCTCCAGGGCAGTTCAATGGTACGGCAAACTAACCTGTCATTATGAAATAAACCTCCATTGGTTCCCCCGGAGAGATACGTTCTTACCATATTCAGTTCCATTATACTCCACCGTCTACTTTAATGATGCCTAAAGGATTGTAAGAACCATTCTTCAGTGCATACATGCTTCCATTAATATCCTGATAGAATTCGATACCCAGTGCTAAGAAAAGCGGTTTGGTAGAATTTGCAGGTAATGAAATGGTATGTGTGATCAACGATGTAGCCGCTGCCGAGTGAGGCAGTACCGCTGTTGACTCCTGAGCATTTGTAAATGCCTCCTGTTCAAAATCAACCTCCGCTCCCCCAGAAGTTATTTTAAAATGGGTAGTTCCCTGCGGTGCCGTTATCATATCCAATGGAACGAAGGGATCAATGGTAACCGACATTTCCCCGGTTACCCGGTTAATGGATGCAGTATAAGGTGCATGCATTGTTGTCGCCAACGCTCCCAGCTCATTGAAATCAAATCCCGTGAGCAGTTCAGCTTCCCCGTCAATCACATTTCTCAATCCTCTTTGGCTCACTGTATCTGCCTGTATCACCTTCATCATAATCTGCGTCATTCTGCTTGCCATCGTGGTAGATTTTACATTGGTGAGCAGAGGCCGTAATGCAGCCCTTAGTATTTTTCCGGCTTTGCCTGCCCTGCCGAATTCCATGCCGTTTTCCCGAGTGCGTTGAAAAGCGGGATCGTTGGCAATCCTTTTAGCGTCTATCCCTCCTTTTTCGCGAACCAGATATCCGTCTTTTGATTTGTAAAAGGTAACATCCCCGATGGTACCTGTAATCTTAAAGATTCCTTTTTGATGTGCCATTTTTGTAAATTTTTAGTTAAACACGTTTGTTCATTCACTCAATCTTTTCTGTTGCAACTGTTGATTGATGAGACAAAGATTAGAGTTTGAAACCACATTTTTTCGGTAGCAATTCGGTAGTACCGAAAGATTTTTTAAGAATAAGAATTTTGGGGCACTCAGTGGGAGTATGCAGGCTTTATGTGGGGAGTTGCAGGGGACTAGATTGAGGGTTGGAGCATTGGTGAGCGATGGATGTACTACTCCGTCTTTTTGCTGACGCAAAAATCCACCCCTTCAGAGAAGGGGAACAGGATTCGTGGTTCGGGGATAAGAAATTTGAGGTAAGTAAGCAGGTATTTTTTTTATTTTCCTTCCAGGTCTGTAAAGTGCTGTTCGAGATTTTCGTAAAGGGACTGGAGGAATTTTGTGCGATTTATTTTTCTGAGCTTAATCTCACCCAGAATTTTGTGAAAGTTGGAAAGATCGGTACCTACCATTTTTTCGAAAGTGCGAATTACCTCCACCAACTCAATATTTCCCGCATTAAAACACTTCATCAGATGCAGACTGTAAATTAATTCTATGAGCGAGACTTTTGAAGAAGACCACGTAAGCATTGATTTGTAGCTGCGTACTGGCGTTGTATCATTTTCTATTTTCTCTACTTCTCCTTTTATATAGATTTCCAGATCGTTATTTGCCAAGATGTGGGCGACAAAATGATCGTGAGATGTTGTAAATGAGGGATCAAGATTATAAAACCCCAACGACAACCTCATCTTCATATCAAAAGAGTTTCTTATAAAATACTTATGATCCAGATACGTTGCTCCACGACGATAATAGCTGTAAAAATCCGTGTGTTCCTTGTAAAAGATATTCAGCTTTTTCTGTTCAGACAGAAAATATTTTAACAAGCCTTCTTTTCCTAATGCCGGTTTTAAAGATTCTATACTTAGGATTTTTGTATAGTAAATGAATTTTGAAATTAAAGCAGGTTTCAGATGTTTAAAAAAGAACACTTCATCTGCGGTCGTTTCAAATTCGGAAGTAAGTATCATGTGTTTTGTAAGTCGGATGGCTTCATCAATCTTCATCAGTGCTTTTTCACAAACCGTAATCCAATTATCTTCTTCGTTCTCGACTGCTTTCAGAGATTGTACAAGAGATTCTGAAAGATTTTGTATCTCTTCTAACAAGGTATTTTGTAACATGGCTGTAATTTTTTACAGAAATTTACAAAATAGACCCTTAGAAGTGAAATAATCAATTGCGATTTGATGATTTTTTTAGAAGTAATGGGTTATAGAGATTGGTTTTATTTTCGATAGTTTTTTTATTATTCTTTTGTCTTGAAACAAAAGAATCAAAAGTTCAAGACCTGGAAACTTCGGCTAAAATTTGTTTCTATCGCTAAAAATTCTAAACTCGCGTGAAAACAAATTTTAAGCTTCGATTCTCTTATTGAACACGCTTCGAACAGAAGAATTTTTTTAACGCTCGAAGAAT
>NZ_JADQBD010000083.1:0-10527 GCF_017808115.1 Chryseobacterium sp. RR2-3-20
GATTAAAATTTTCTGCTCGGCTGTAAAGATCCTCCTTGTATTTTTACGGATGTCTTTTACGAATTTTTCGGAACTTTTCTTTTTAGGTGTTTCCATAATCAAATCTAATTCTTTTTTTGAAAACACTCCTTAACTTTTATACTATATAGTGTCTACTTTTTGCTGACGATTTACACATGCCATTTTAGGATTTAAAGCAGGAACGCATTTGGATGGTCTCATTACTGTTCCTTCAAGTTTCACAAATACTTATCAATATTACTTAGTAAAATTTAATTATAATAGTACCACTGGGAATATGACACTCGCAACTCCTGTTCTTCTGCCTATTACAGGAAGTCTTTATTCGGGACTTGAACACGGTAAAGTAAATATGGTATATGATGAAGCCTTGAGTCGTTATTATTTAGCAGGAATAAGAGGTGATACTGGTACTTTCACAGATTTTTCTTTTAATAATACTTCTTTCAACAAACAGGCTTTTCTTCTTGCATTTAATGTTTCAGGAAGTACAGTCTCAGAAGCTTGGAGAAAGGAATTGGACAATGGGCAAACAACTATGGATGATGAAATTCATTCTATTGTCAAAGATGCAAACACCTCAGACATTTATATTTCAGGTCGGTACTCTTCTTTAAATTCAACAGCTACTTTTGGAAGTTACACTTTCCCTGCTGTGACATATTTTGGACATATACCTTTTATAATGAAGTTAAATTCAGCAGGTAATGTTCAGTGGGCTAAAATTCCAGACGCAATACCTACCAGCGTTAATACACAAGGCTATCGTTTTATGAAAGGCAGACTTGCACAAAATGCTAATGAAATAGGTTTTGCCCACGGTACTGCAGGCTCTGTATGGGGAAGCTACTCCTTAGTTCGACCTAGTGGATATGGTGTCGACCCGATTTTGGTTCGTTTAAACAAAGATTCAGGAGCAGTCTTGGGAATGGGTGACGTTCTTAGTAATCAGGGAACCATAGATGAATTTACTGCAATAACAGTTGATAATGACGGGAATTATGTTTTAGGTGGTTTTTTCCATCAGCAATTGTTTACTGATGCTAATGATAATGTACCAACTATGGTGATAAATGTTACAGCGGGAAAATCTCAGAATTTCTTTACAAAATATGCAAAGACACCTTGTAGTAACCTTTCGGTAGAAGAAACCTCTGCTGAAGCTGGTCTACAGTTTTATCCAAATCCCGTTCAGGATTTCCTGACGATCAAAAGCAAAAATAATTTGGAAAGCTATGAAGTGTATTCTTCCGTTGGGCAAGCTGTTCTAAGAGGAAGATTAGAGAGTAAAAATGCACAAATTAATATGAGTGATTTGACAGCAGGTGTTTATTATGTGAAAGTAAAAACGGAAAAGGCTGTCGTGACAGAGAAGGTGGTGAAAAAATAACTTTATCGGAATAAATATTTATAAACCGCAAAGACAAAATCTTTGCGGTTTTTTTTTATTTCAGATATCGTTGGTTCTTAAGCTGAATAAAATAGCACTAGGTTATTTTTTAGGATGTGTAAAATGAGACAGGGTGAATTATTCAAATGCTTATAATGACATGATCTTGATGAGAAACGTGCTATTATAATTCCTGAAGAGTATACTTTTAAAAATTTACTCATATTACTTTTTTTCTCTTAAACGAAAATCTAACAGAACTGATTTTAACTTCTGCAAATCTAAAAATCTGATACAGTAAAATCTTATACGGCAAGATGTGTCTTTGTACGTACAAACTTTTCAAGTTGTACTACAATGACGATCTTGCCTTTTTTGCAAAAAGGGATAAAAAACTGCGGAACTTGTTTTTTTATTTTTCTCAAAATTTTAAATAAGATTACGAATTCAACTTAATCTTTCTTTTTTAATCTCCATCGTTTTCAGCTAAGTACAGATTTATCGTTTTTGAACCAAACGTTTTGATTGCTATTGTTTTAGAAGGTTTTATCACTCAATTTTGTCTCAGAAATCTTAATCAAAATACCGATGAGAAAATTCATTTATTTATTTTTACTGTTAATAACTATATCACTCGAGGGGCAGGTTGGTATCAATAACCAAACGCCTGAAGCTACTTTTAAAGTGGTCGGAAAACCAAATGATGTCAATTACTACGGCGGAATTATTCCCCAACGAATCAAAGGGAATCAACTCACTGCTAAAACATATACCCTTGCTAAAGGAGGTGCTGTTGTTTATGTGACATCTAGACCGACTACCTTATCAGGGCAGGCTGTTTATATTCTGGAACCGGGATTATATTATTTTAATGAAATTTCGCCGAGGGATTTTTCAAAGGAGAAACAACATGTTGAATATGTGATTACTGTAGTACCTGACCATAACAGTACAGCAGACATTTCATCAACATCTAACTTGTCAATTCCGGCAAATGCACGGGTAAACAAAAATGCCTATTTAACCGCATCAAAACAATACACTATGGAACTTTTGAAAATTTCTAGCGGAACATTACAAAATCTACGTATTAACGGTAGCTTATCTTTTACTCGTGTTGATGGAACATTATATTACAATTATAAGGATATCGAAAAAATGTTGGAGAATAAAAGGTTGAATGTTTTGTTCATTGTGTGATAACTTTAATTGTTTAATAATTTACTTTTTGTTACCACTTTTTGCAAGATGTTCAATCTTTAGACTGCCTATTGGTCGGATTTTCCAGAGATTCTAGTGACCTATTTTGATATTTTCACGATAGGTCACTAAATAGGTCACTTTCAACATGGTCTTTTTGTTTTTCTTTGATACTAGCGAAAAACAAAAAAACGCTGTAAACATTGATGTTTACAGCGTTTTAGCTTATTTTGGTTTCCCAACTGGCGGAGAGTGAGGGATTCGAACCCCCGGACCTGTTACAGTCAACAGTTTTCAAGACTGCCGCAATCGACCACTCTGCCAACTCTCCTTACTTATTACGATTTCTCGTTTTCAGTGGTGCAAATATAGAATGTTTTTTTATTTTGACCAAGCGAAATATGATAAATTTTAAATCTACCAATTTTTATCAATCATAAAAACCATTTGAGTCATCACCACAGCTCCTAAAAGCAATTCTCTTTTGCTAACTTTATCAAATGTATCTTTTTCAGAATGATGATAATCGAAATATCGTTGAGTATCCACAATTAACTCTGCAAGGGGAATACTGAGTTTTTTTAAAGGAGCAATATCCTGAATGGCATCGGTTTGTTCAAAATCGTAAACGCCATAAGGAAGAAAATAGTTTTTCCATTCAAATATAAGTTTTCGGCGTTGTGGTGGCATATCTAAAGAAAATCCGCGAGGGGAGTAGCCACCGGCATCTGTGCCTAACGCGAAAATATGCTTTTCATCCTTTTTTCTTGATTGATTTTCGTAAGTATCTCTACCACGACCTCCATTTTCGCTATTGGCATAAAGAACAACTCTAAGGGTATGATTGTTAGTATATCCCAAAGCTTTATAAGTACGCAAAACTTCAATACACTGGGCTACTCCTGCACCATCATCATGGGCGCCTTCGGCGAAATCCCAAGAATCGAGTTGTGCTCCAACAAGGATAATTTTATTGTCTTTTTTACCAGGAATTTCACCAATTACATTATAATTAATGGCTTCTCCTCTCGATTCTGCAGCCATATTAATCTTCGCTTTAACTGTTTGAGTTTTTAAAAGCTTTTCCAATTCATCTGCAGATTTTACTCCAATGGTCATTGCAGGAATTCTAACTTTATCGTCTGGCTCGTAATAAATCATTTTTGCATGCGGAACATCATCTGACGCTGTGGTTAGAGAGCGAATAATTAATGCTTTAGCTCCTTTTTTTCCAATAACCGATGCAGAAAGTAGTTTAGATTTTGCTGCAATCAGATAAGAATTTGTTGTATTGATGATGGTAGGATCTATAACATAATTTACAAAAATAATTTTATCCTTTACCTGAGCCGTTGTGAGATTTACAAGCTCCTGAATATCATTCACCAAAAGTATATCTGCAATAAGATCTTTCCCTTTTGTTCCTTCAGAATTTCCAAAAGATAACATTCGGATATTTTTCCAATCACCACTTGAGGTTTTTATATGTAGAGATTCTTTCCCCCGAACCCAGACCGGAACTTTTACTTCCTGCTTCCATACATTTTCCGCACCGGCTTCTTTCAGTTTATTTTCTGCCCATTCCGTTGCGGCTGCATATCCCGGAGTGGCACTGAATCTTGCTCCGATACCTTTCGTAAGTTCGCCTAAATTACTATATGCTGTTCCGTGAAGGAAAATTTCGTCTGAAATCTTCTTAAACTCTTCAGAATAATTGAATTTGGGAACAGGTTTTAGTTTTCGTACAGTTAATTTCTGCGAAAATAAAAATCCACTCAAAAAGAGTGGAAGTATGATGAGTAGAATCTTTTTCATTTTTACTGACCGTTTTCTTTTCGGAGCATAAAAATAAAGAAAAAAACAGATAGTTATTGTTTCATATCGTACATTAATAAGGCAGTTACCAATTTAGGCTCTATAAATGTACATTTTGGAGGCATTCTTAGCTTAAGATCAGAAATTTTTATCATGTCGTTAAAGCTCACGGGATAAATACCAAATCCTACTTTACCTTCGCCATTGTCTATTTTTTCTTTTAAAATATTAATTCCTTCAATGTTTGAAGTTCCTTTGATGTATATAATTTCATCGGAACTATCAGAATCTTCAATATTTAAAATTTCATTGATAATATATTTATCTAAGATATGATGATCTAAATTATCTAACGACATTTCTTGTGAACGAAGATTATGCTTTACGTGAAGAGAATAGAATTTTCCATCCAAATACATAGAAATATGAAACTTTTGAGAAGGGTAGTACGGTGTTTCTCCTTTTTCGTGAATTAAAAAATATTTTTCAATTTTTTCTAAAAAATCCTGAGTAGAAAGGTCACCAATACTTTTTACAATTCTGTTATAATCATGAATTTTAATAGATTGGTTAGAAACAATGAAACTATATACAAAATTGTAAGCTTCTGTACCGTTATGTCTCTTATTCTTGTCTTTCAGACGTTTTGCATTGAGTGCAGTAGAACCAATTCTATGATGACCGTCTGCAATATAAAATGAATCTATTTGATCGATAACTTCCTTAAACTGTTGAAGTTTTAGACGATTATCTATTCTCCATATTTTATGTCTGATTCCTATGGTATCCGTATGATTAAAAATTGGAACATTTTTCTCTTCATGGTTCATCAATAATTCTATCTTAGAATTAGATGGATACGTAAGCAAAACAGGTTCTGCCTGAAGATTAACTTTCTCCAGATAATGAGCCAGTTTTTCCTTTTTCTGAGGAATCGTACTCTCGTGTCTTTTTATTTTTCCGTCCCAGAAATCTTCAATGCTTGCTAAACCTAAAAGCCCTCTGAATACCTGTTTATTAGGATAAATTTGTTCATAGAGATAATAAGCAGAATTATCCTGAATAAGAACATTTTCTTCCATAAGTTCCTCAAAAGTGGAACGTATTTTCCTTAAATTCCGGTCAATATCCTTAGATTTACTTACAACATAGGGTTTAATCATATTAATGTAAGTTTTTTCTACTTGCGCTTTTTCTGCAATTTCGCTCTGTGTAAAATTATCCAAAGGATGTGTAGGAAATGTAGCCTCATGATCTTTATGAGGTCTAATTCCACGGAAAGGTTTAAAAACAGGCATATATATATATTATAGTTTCTTTTTAATTTCAATAATTTGTTTGGCAAGCTCTACACCGATTTTTTCTTGCGCATCTACGGTATTTCCACCAAGATGGGGTGTAAGAGACAGGCTAGGATTCATCAGTAAAATAAGTTCTGGGGCCGGTTCATTTTCGAAAACATCTAAAGCTGCTCCTGCCACTTTTCCGGATTCTATAAAATCTAATAAAGTTACTTCGTTTATTACGCCACCTCTTGCAGTATTTACAATGTAAACTCCGTCTTTCATTTTTTCAAACTGCGGAGTATCAATTATATATTCTGTAGTTTTTGGGGTGTTGATACTGATGAAATCTACTTCTTTTAAGAACTCGTCGGTATTATTGGTAGAAGTTACTTCAAAATTAACTTTTTGACCATCAAAAAACTCTAAACTAAGGGTTTCTGTTTTAGGTTTTCGGGTAAGAACTTTTACTTTCATTCCCAAAGAAATCCCCATTTTTACCACTTCTTGTCCGATACTTCCAAAGCCTATTACTCCCAAGGTTTTACCGGATAATTCATACGCTTTACTGAAAGTTTTTTTCATGGCATTGAAGTGAGTTTCTCCCTCCAATGGCATTAATCTGTTGGATTCATGTAAAAATCTAGCCAACGAGAAAAAATGGGCAAAAACCAATTCTGCAACAGATTTAGATGAGGCAGTTGGAGTATTAATAACATATAAACCTTTTTCAATTGCATATTCCACATCAATGTTATCCATCCCAATTCCGCCTCTTCCCACTATTTTTAGTCCGGGACAGGCATCAATTAAGTCTTTTCTCACTTTTGTGGCACTTCTCACCAAAAGAACATCTACATTGTTCTCGTTAATGAAACTAATGACATGATCTTGAGCAACTCTATTGTCTAATACTTCAATTCCCGCTTCTTTTAAAGCAATTTCTCCAGCTTTGGAAATTCCATCGTTAGCTAAAACTTTCATTACTTATAATTGATTTAAAGATTTTTTAATCTGGTAATCTGTTCTTTCTTAACTGAGTCGCAAATTAAGAAAATTTATTGTAATGAAAATAATCTTGTAATTAGCGAAGATTTTACGAAGAAATTACTTCAGTGATTTCATTACATCTACCAGAACCTGAACACTTTCTATAGGTAAAGCATTGTACATACTTGCTCTGTAACCGCCTAAACTTCTATGACCGTTCAAACCATTAATTCCTGCCGCTTTCCATGCTGCATCAAACTCTTCTTTTTTGGTTTCGTCTACCAGCTTAAAAGAAACATTCATTAAAGAACGGTCTTCTTTTACGCAGAAAGTTTCAAATAATGGGTTAGAATCTATTTCATCGTATAATAATTTAGCTTTTGCTTCATTTCTTTCTTCAGCAGTGGCAATTCCGCCATTGTTTTCTAAATGCTGCAAAGTGAGAAGAGAGGCATAAACAGGAAATACAGGTGGAGTATTCAACATAGATTCTTTATTAATGTGCTGAGCATAATCGAAGTACGAAGGTATATTTTCTCTGCCTGTTTTTTCAAGAATTTCTTTCTTAATTACTACCAGAGTTACTCCTGCAGGTCCCATATTTTTCTGAGCTCCAGCATAGATTAAATCGAATTTAGAAAAGTCTAACTGTCTTGAGAAAATATCAGAACTCATATCACAAACCATAAGTGTATCTACCTCTGGAAAACTTTTCATCTGAGTACCGTAAATGGTATTGTTTGATGTGCAGTGAAAATAATCGTATTCTGCACCTACTTTATAATCTTTAGGAATAAACGAATAGTTTTCTTCTTTTGAAGAACCAACAATATCTACACTTCCTACTTTTTTTGCTTCTTTTATAGCACCTGCAGCCCAAGTTCCTGTGTCTAGATAAGCTGCTTTTCCTCCAACTTTCATCAAGTTATAAGGAACCATGGCAAACTGAAGACTTGCACCTCCGCCTAAATATAAAACTTCGTAATCATCTCCAAGGTTCATTAATCTTTTTACGATTGCGCGTGCTTCATCCATTACCGGAACAAAATCCTTACTTCTGTGGGAGATTTCCAGAATAGATAAACCAATACCATTGAAATCCAGTATTGCTGCTGCAGATTTTTCGAAAACTTCCTGCGGTAAAATGCAAGGTCCTGCACTGAAATTATGTTTTTTACTCATTTCTTCTGTTTTTACTTTTATTAAATATTATTAGAGATTTGTTTAAAAAATTAAAAACCGCCTCATACTGGATGAGACGGAAGTTTTTATTCACCGTGTAAAAATGCTTTTTTATTCAGTAAAGCTTCTTCAGATTCTACATGATCCTCATCTGGAACACAGCAATCTACAGGACATACCGCAGCACACTGTGGCTCCTCGTGAAAGCCTTTACATTCTGTACATTTGTCTGTAACAATAAAGTAAACATCATCACTTAAGGGTTCTTGCGGCGCATTTGCATCTACTGTAAGACCAGAAGTAAGGGTAACCATTCCCGAAAGTTCTGTTCCTTCTGAAGCTTTCCAATCTACAGCTCCTTCATAAATTGCATTATTAGGACATTCTGGTTCACAAGCTCCGCAGTTAATGCATTCATCAGTTATTTTAATAGCCATCGCTAATTTTTTTTAAATTTGCACAAAATTACAAAATATTCCCCAATTTTACAGCAATTATGAATAACGAAAAAAGAGTTTTGGGACTCAGCAGGTTAGGGCAGTACATTAAAGACTTTTTGGCAAAAGAATCTATCGATTTTAATGAAAATGAAGCCGAATTTGAACAGATATTAAAGAAATCTGAAATTGAAAACCCTTGGTTTACCATTGAGAATCAAAAAGATGCTTTAAAACAATGGTCGGAATTACTAACCGTAGAAAATATCAATTCTTGGCTTCAGGAATATTCCGAATCTAAAACATCTAAAAGGGTAGGACTGATTCTTGCCGGAAATATCCCATTAGTGGGATTTCATGATGTAATTTCTGTAATTTTAAGCAATCATATTCCTTTGATTAAATTATCTTCTAAAGACCGATTGATGATTCCTTATCTGTTGAAAAAGTGGAATAAATTTTCTGATTTGGAAATTAATTTCGAATATGTTGAAAGATTAGAAAATTTTGATGCAGTTATCGCCACTGGAAGCAACAATACGGCAAGATATCTCGAATATTATTTCAACAATCATTTAAATATCATTAGAAAAAACAGAACATCTGTTTCCGTTTTGAAGGGAGATGAAACCCCAGAAGAACTCGCTCTTCTTGCAAAAGATATTTTTCAGTACTTTGGCCTGGGATGTAGGAATGTTACAAGAATTTTTATTCCTGAAGATTTTGTAATCGACAGACTTTTCGAGAGTTTTATAGCATTTCAGGACATTATTAATCATCATAAATACGCTAATAATTATGATTATAATAGAGCAATTTACCTTTTAAACGGGGATAAATTCTGGGATAATAATTTTGTTATGCTCAAAGAAGATAACGGATTATTCAGTCCGCTTTCTGTCATTAATTTCAGCAGGTATACATCTCTTGATGAAGTAAAAACTTTTCTTTCAGAAAACGAAGAAAATATTCAGTGTGTTGTTGCAAAAGATGAACTGGGAATAGATTCTATTTACTTTGGAGAAGCACAAAACCCTCAGCTGAATACTTATGCAGATAATGTAGATACTATGAAATTTTTAGAAGTTATCTGATAAATTTTGTTTACATTTAGTGAGTTTAAATTATAAATAAATAAACATGATGAACGATTCTTTAGTAGCTTATTCAACAGATATTGAAAAAGCAGAATTTTACAAAAAAACATATATGCATGTTGCATTGGCAATTGTCGCCTTTATTGTAGTAGAAGCAATTTTGCTTAATGTAGTTCCACCAGACCTTATTTATATGATGGTCGGGCAAAAATACAGCTGGCTTTTGGTATTGGGAATTTTTTGGCTTGCTTCTTTTTTGGCTACAAAATGGTCTTTGGCACAAAGTAGATCTACCCAATATTTAGGATTAGGAATTTACATCTTATTAGAAGCAATTATATTTTTGCCGATGATGTACATTGCAATGGCGTATGCAGGAGGTGGAGAAGTGGTTTTTCAGGCAGCGACACTTACAGTAGCAATGTTTTCTGGAATTTCTTATGTTGCATTTACTTCTAAGAAAGATTTTTCTTTTTTAAGAAATATTATTGCAATAGGCGGATTTATTGCTATCGGATTAATCGTTGCTGGAATGATTTTCGGGTTCAATCTTGGTCTATGGTTTTCTGTAGGAATGGTAATTCTTGCATCTGCAACTATTTTGTACCAAACCAGCAAACTTAAAGACTCTTACAGTACAGATCAGTACGTAGGAGCATCTTTACAGCTTTTTGCTTCTATCATGCTTTTATTCTGGTATATTTTAAGAATTTTAATGAGCAGAAGAAACTAAAATATTGATTTGTAAAATAAAATACAATATCCGGATAATTCTCGGTGTACCCCTAAAAAGCGTGTAACTTTTTAGGGGTATTTTTATGGAAAGGAAAGAAAATTTAATATTACTTTCCAATGAAATATATTGATCTTAAGGGGAATTTTTATCTTCTCTTGAATATTAAAGCGACGCAAAATCATTTAATGAAAATAATATTCGACTTTAGTAAATAAAAGAAAAAAATATCATTCTCTACATTTGCATCAATGAAAGCTTATCATATATTCTTTAAAAAAGACACTATCCCGTAAAGTGTGTAAGTAGAAAAGTTAGGCTTGGATTTTATAATCTGAGCCTTTTTTCAAAAATAAGCATAAATTGGTTTAAAACCAAT